>LVWS01000001.1:0-52583 GCA_002083365.1 Nitrospira sp. SG-bin1
CTTCGTCTTTTACACAGAGAAGATTACATCACCTCCTGAGACCCTTCTATTGACGGTCCCTTGTGAGAATGATACGATCTTGAATCTTTCCCCTTGATTTCAAACACATTTCTGCACGATGATGCGTGTTTCGTGAGGGGTGCCGTTGTAACGGCTCACGGTTGACTGTCAATCGTATGCGTGCGGTCGGAGGGAGGGTGCCATGAAGCTCACCGGTGCTGAAATCTTCATCGAATGCCTGAAGCGGGAAGGAGTGAAGACCATCTTCGCGCTTCCCGGCGGGGTCGTCTTGAAGATCTTCGATACGCTCCACCAACAGAAAGATATTGAAGTGATCTTGACCCGGCATGAACAGGGTGCCGGCCATATGGCGGAAGGCTATGCGAAGGCGACGGGAAAAGCCGGCGTGTGTTTGGTCACCTCCGGCCCCGGTATGACCAACGTCATTACGGCCTTGGCCGATGCCTACATGGATTCTGTTCCAGTGGTCTGTTTCAGCGGCCAAGTACCGACCAGTTTGATCGGGAACGATGCCTTTCAGGAAGCCGATAACGTGGGGTTGAGCCGACCCTGCACGAAGTATAATTTTCTCGTCAAAGACGTGAACGATTTGGCGGCAACGATCAAAGAGGCGTTTTATATCGCAACGACCGGTCGCCCTGGGCCGGTTTTGGTCGACATTCCCAAAGATGTCTCCATGGCCAAAGCTGAATTCACCTATCCGAATTCCGTCTCGATCCGAGGGTACAACCCGACTTACGACGGAAATAAATGGCAGATCAAGCAGGCGGCCGAAGCGATCATGAAAGCCAAGAAGCCGATCCTTTATGTCGGCGGCGGGGTGATCTTCTCGGGAGCCTCCCCGGAGTTGCTCGAATTGGCCGAGATGACCCAGATCCCGGTGGACATGACGTTGATGGGGCTTGGCGCGTTTCCGGGAGAACATCCCTTGTCCATGGGGATGCTCGGGATGCACGGGACCTATCAGGCCAACATGGCCATGCATTATTCGGATTTGGTGATCGCCGTCGGTGCACGGTTTGACGACCGGGTGACAGGAAAAGTGTCGGAGTTTTGTCCCTATGCGAAAGTGATTCACGTCGATATCGATCCGACTTCCATTCGGAAGAACATTCATGTCGACATTCCGATCGTGGGCGACTGTAAGACGGTGCTGCGTGAGCTGAATCAGATCTTGCGCGCGACGGTCAACGGGGAACAGAAAGATCTTCGCAAACCCTGGTGGGATCAGATCCGGGAATGGCAACAGGCCCATCCGTTGACCTATCACCAGGAAAATGACGGGCCGATCAAGCCGCAGCAGGTGGTCAAGCGGCTGTATGAACTGACCAAGGATCGAGATCCCATCGTCTCGACGGATGTCGGACAACACCAAATGTGGGCCGCCCAGTATTTCAAGTTGGCCAAGCCCAACCGCTGGCTCACCTCGGGCGGGCTTGGCACGATGGGGTTCGGATTTCCCGCCGCAATGGGGGCGCAAGCCGCATTCCGGGACCGACTGGTCCTGTGTATTGCGGGAGACGGCAGTGTGCAGATGAACATGCAGGAAATGGCGACCGCTGTCGTGAACAAACTGCCGGTGAAGATCATTGTGCTGAACAATGGGTTCCACGGCATGGTGCGGCAATGGCAGGATCTCTTCTACGAAGGGCGCTATGCGTCGAGCTACCTCGATACCACGCCGGATTTCGTCAAACTGGCCGATGCCTACGGAGCAGTTGGATTGCGGGTGAAGACGATCGGCGACTTGGATGCCGTCCTGAAAGAAGCTTTGGCAACGGATAAGCCCGTCATCGTGGACGTGCCGACCTATCCCTATGAAAATTGTTATCCGATGATCCCGGCCGGCGGCTGCAACCATGAGATGATCCTGGAGGATCCGCCGGAGTTGAAGAAGAAGCAATCCGGTGCGGCAAAGGTGACGCCGGAAGATAAAGATACGGTGCTCACCGCATAAGAGAAAGTGTTGAGCGCCGAGTGAATCGTGTACTCGGTCCTCAGTACTCAGCACACGAGATTAGAAAAGATGGAACACATCATTTCAGTCACCGTTGAAAATAAATTCGGGGTCTTGTCACGAGTCGCAGGGCTCTTCAGCGGCCGTGGATTCAACATCGAGAGCTTGTCGGTCGCCCCGACGCTCGATCCGTCCATGTCGCAGATGACGATTGTGACGTCGGGTGACGAGCGGATCATCGAGCAGATCGTGAAGCAGTTGAATAAACTCATCGACGTCATCAAAGTCGTGGATTTGAACGAAACGGAGTTTGTTTCACGAGAGACGGCGATCATCAAGGTGCACACGAAGGATGCGGATCGGGCCGAGGCGCTCAGAATCGTGGATATCTTTCGAGCAAACGTGATCGATTCGACACCGAGCACGTACACTATCGAGGTCTCGGGTGACCCCAAGAAGATTGAAGCGATCATCAACTTGCTTCAGCCGCTCGGGATCAAAGAGTTGGTCCGCACCGGACGCGTGGCCGTCGCCCGGGAACCGGTCCGTCCGGCTGCGATTCAAGCGAAGAAGGTGGCCCGCGACTGATATTCTGCTTCGTGCGTCAGTTTTGCTAGATAGCTCTATGCTGGTAAGATGAGAGAAAGGGGCGTCATGAAAATTTACTATGATAAGGATGCCGATATTCAGCAGATCCGAAACAAGACCGTGGCCGTGATCGGCTACGGCAGCCAGGGCCATGCCCATGCGCTCAACCTGAAAGAAAGCGGTGTGTCGGTCGTGATTGGGTTGCGTGAGGGTGCCTCGTGGAAAAAAGCCGAACAGAGCGGACTCAAGGTCATGCCCGTCGCGGATGCCGTGAAGACGTCCGATGTCGTGATGATTTTGGCGCCCGATGAAGCCCAAGCCGCTATCTATCGGCAGGAGGTGGCGCCCAATCTTAAGGCAGGATCCTATTTGGCGTTCGGACATGGTTTCAATATTCACTTCGGGCAGATTGTGCCGCCGGCCTCCGTCAACGTCTTCATGGTTGCTCCCAAGGGCCCAGGACATCTCGTCCGTTCCGAGTACATGAAGGGCAGCGGGGTGCCGTGCCTCCTGGCGATCCATCAGGATCCCAGCGGGACCACGAGGCAGGTAGGATTGGCCTACGCAAGTGCGATCGGCGGTGGACGCGCCGGTGTCATCGAAACGAATTTTCGCGAGGAAACCGAGACCGATCTCTTCGGTGAACAGGCCGTGCTCTGCGGCGGCTTGACGTCGTTGATCCAAGCCGGGTACGAGACGCTGGTCGAAGCCGGGTACTCGCCGGAGATGGCCTACTTCGAGTGTTTGCATGAGGTGAAGCTCATCGTCGATTTGATTTATCAAGGCGGGATCGCCAACATGCGCTACTCGATCAGCACGACGGCGAAATACGGGGATGTGACCAGAGGTCCTCGCGTGGTGACTGAACAGACGAAGCAGGAGATGAAAAGGATTCTCGAAGAAATCCAGACAGGACGGTTTGCCAAAGAATGGGTCTTGGAGAATCAAGCCAATCGACCGGTGTACAATGCGCTCCTTGCCAAAGGAGAAGCCCATCCCATCGAAGCCGTCGGAGCGAAGCTTCGGGGGATGATGCCGTGGCTTAAGAAAGATCAGTTGGTTGATAAAACCAAGAACTAGGGATGGTTGAAACAGACTGTCGGTGTCGTTTTTGTATCGTGCAACGGTTCTGCGAAGCGCTATGGCATGTGCGTCGTCGGCTCACTGCTGCAACTGTGCTGGATAGCTCGTTCGAACACCTCTCGTAGAGTGAGGCAAATTCTGTGGCGGATCGTGCAGTCGGTATCCCCTTTGCCAAAGAAGGAATTCCCTTCATCGCGGTGCCCGCCGGCATTACACTATTGACTGCATCGCTGGGCTGGCCGGTCGTCGCATGTGTCGGTGCCGTCGCGACGGTGTTCTCTGCCTGGTTCTTTCGCAATCCAGCCAGAGTCATACCGCAGGGTCCCAATCTGGTGGTGGCTCCCGGCGATGGGAAAGTCATCGCCATCGAAGAAGAGTTCGAGCCACGCTACTTGAAAGAGCGCAGTGTGCGGCTTACGATTTTTTTGAATGTTTTCGATGTCCACATCAATCGGATGCCTTGTGACGGAGTGGTCGAGGATGTGCAGTACCAACCGGGTCTGTTCCTGGTCGCCAGCAAGCCGGAAGCGACGTTGCGGAACGAACAGAACGCCGTGATGATCAAGACAGGCGACGGTATCAAGGTGTTGTGTGTGCAAGTGGCGGGCTTGATCGCCCGGCGCATCGTGTGTTGGATCTCGCCGCGGGACCGGGCGATCCGAGGCGAACGGTATGGGTTGATTCGTTTTGGGTCGCGTATGGATACCTTTCTGCCGATCGGCACGAAGATTCGCGTGGCGGTGGGCGATCGTGTGAACGGCGGTGCCACCATCATTGGAGAGTTGCCATGAAGACGGCAGGCTTCAAAAATTCGTTTGGGAAAGACGGGAAACGGCGGAAAGCCGCCATGCATCTCATTCCGAACCTGTTCACCACAGGGAATTTGTTTTGCGGCGTCTTTGCGATCCTGTCCGTCTTCAACGCCAACTATGTGGAAGCGGCCATCGCGATTCTCGTCGCGATGATTTTCGACGTTCTGGACGGGAAGTCGGCCAGATTGACCAACAGTACGAGCCAGTTCGGGCTGGAGTATGACTCGCTGTCAGATGTTGTGTCATTCGGCGTCGCACCGGGCCTGTTGATCTATTCGTGGGCGTTGAGCGGACAAGGGACGTTCGGGGTGGCCGTCATGTTCGCCTATGTGGCCATGGGAGCCGTGCGGTTAGCGCGATTCAACTCGACCGTTGCGCTGTCAGACGGCAAGTACTTTACCGGTTTGGCTATTCCGGCCGCCGCCGGGGTGGTGGCGTCCCTCGTGGTCTTCGATCATTACCTTCTCAAGATGGGAGGGGACGTCAGGCCGATCGTGGTCCTGCTCATGACGCTGGCACTCTCCTTTTTGATGGTCAGCACGATCAAATATCGTAGTTTCAAGGAACTGAAATTCAAAGGGCACCGGCAGATTACCTACCTGGTCTGGGGTATTCTGACGCTGATGCTGGTGGCAGCCTGGCCGGCGGTTATGTTATTTGTCATCTTCGCCGGCTATGCGTTGATGGGTCCGGTCGAAAAAGTTTTTTCACTGATTGCTCCGGCCGCCGGGAAAAAGGGTATCGGAAAGGTAGAACCTCCGCCGATCGAATCGAACTCATAACCGGCGGACGACAATGGGAGGAACGGTAGGGTTGTGAGCGGCGAAGACGAGGAGTAGTACGCGAGTCGTCTAGAAATTAGGGCGGTGCAGATGCTGAAGAGAGCTGGTGGGTGGTGCAAACCAGCCTAGACGTCGCCGAACTCGCCTCCGAGCCGAATCTCCGAACGTGAAGTAGGAGATTCCGTCTTGCCTCCGTAAGAGGCAGAATGAAGGGTTTGATGACCCGCCGGTCATCGGGCTAAATCAGGGTGGTACCACGGAGTGCGTGAAGCCTTCGTCCCTGGATACGACGGGATGAGGGCTTTTGTTTTTTACAAGCTGCTGAAAAAGCCTTCCCGCTCGTTCTCATTCGCGTGCCTTCCAGCGACGTATCGAAGGTACGCCTCAATCGTCCCGCTCCTTGCGGCCCTGAGAGGGAGTAGGCGTATCTCGGTGCGCTGGATGGGCGGGTGAGAAAGTAGGACTTTTGAGCAGCTTGTATCGGAGGTTGAGCATGGCACGCATGATCAGAATTTTCGATACGACCTTGAGAGACGGTGAGCAATCGCCCGGCGCCAGTATGAACGTAGAAGAAAAAGTCATGGTGGCCAAACAACTGGCCCGGCTCGGCGTCGATATCATTGAAGCGGGATTTGCTTATAGTTCGCCTGGAGATTTCGAGGCGGTGCGGCGGATCGCACAGGAAGTCGAAGGACCGACGATCTGTAGTTTGGCGCGGGCCCGCCCCGAAGATATCGATCGGGCATGGGAGGCCTTGAAAGGGGCCCCGAAAGTCCGCATCCATACGTTCCTCTCCACGTCGGATATTCATTTGAAGCATCAATTTCGGATGACGAGGGAACAGGCCAAGCAGCGTGCCGTGGAAATGGTCCGGCGGGCGCGAGGGTATGTCGATGATGTTGAATTTTCTCCCATGGATGCCAGCCGATCGGATCCCTCGTTCCTCTACGAGGTCATTGAGGCGGTCATCGCCGCCGGAGCCGGCACCGTGAATATCCCGGATACGGTCGGGTACGCCGTCCCACAAGAATTCGGCGCCCTGATCGAGGGGATTTGCAACAAGGTTCCCAATGCCAAACAAGCCGTAATTTCCGTCCATTGCCACAACGATCTGGGTGTCGCGGTGGCGAACAGCTTGGCGGCGATCATGAATGGAGCGGGCCAGGTGGAATGTACGATCAATGGCATCGGGGAGCGAGCGGGCAACACGTCTTTGGAAGAAATTGTCATGGGTCTTCGGACAAGGAAGGATTTCTACCAGGCTGATACCAGGATCCGGACCGAAGAGATTGCGAAGACCAGCCGCCTGGTCAGCAAGATCACGGGGATGGTGGTGCAGCCCAATAAGGCGATCGTGGGGGCGAACGCCTTTGCCCACACGTCAGGCATTCATCAGGATGGCTTGCTCAAAGAGAAGACGACCTATGAAATCATGCGCCCGGAATCGATTGGATTGGTTGAAAGCCAGATGGTGATGGGCAAGTTGTCCGGGCGTCATGCCTTTCGGCAGCGTTTGGAGGAGTTGGGGTACAAGCTCGGCGAAGTGGAAGTCAACCACGCCTTCGAGCGGTTTAAAAAACTTGCCGATCAAAAGAAAGAGATCTTTGAGGAGGATCTCGAAGTCATTGTCTCCGAAGAGTTGTCGAAAATGGCCGAGCGCATCGCCTTAAAGACGCTTCGGGTGTCGAGCGGAACGGATCAGGTTCCAGCCGCCACGGTCGAACTGGAAATCGACGGCACCTCCGTCGTTCAAACCGGGACCGGCGATGGGCCTGTGGATGCCGTGTACCGTACTATTGCGGCCATGACACAGACGAAGAGCAAGTTGCTGATGTATGTCGTGAAGGCCATCACCGGTGGGACCGACGCACAGGGCGAAGTGTCAGTGCGGGTGCAAGAAGATGGTCGGACGGTCACAGGTCACGGCGCCGACACCGATATCATCACGGCCTCTGCTCGAGCCTATATCAGCGCCCTGAATAAGCTGGCCTACCTGGCGACGAAACAGGCCCAAGGGGAACAGAAGGTGAACTTGATTTGACGCGGAAGTCCACGGTACAGTTTTATCTTTTCGTGATGCGGTTTGGACTAAGGGGGCTTATCGGTGTTCAAAGTGACGCTGGCGGATAGGCCCGAGTTCATGGCCGAGGACGATACTCATTTGCGGGAGATTTTTCACCCTGCCAAGCATCAGCTCAAACTGAATTATAGTCTTGCCCACGGGACATTACCGTTCGGCCAACGCTCGAAGCGCCATGTGCTGGCCTCGTCGGAGGTCTATTACTTCATCGCAGGACGGGGCCGCTTCACGATCGACGACCACGTCACCACGATCGAAGCCGGAACGACTGTCTATGTGCCCCCGGGAGGACAACAGTTCGTCGAAAATACCGGAGAGACCGATATCGAGTTTCTGTGCCTCGTCGATCCGGCCTGGCGGCTTGAGGACGAAAGGATCCTGGAATAGGCCTTGAGCCGAATGAGTCATCGAAAGGAGCAACCGTGAAGGCCAAGATTGCCGTGCTGGCCGGTGACGGAGTCGGGCGCGAAATCGTTCCCGAAGCCGTGAAGGTCCTGAAGGTCATTGCCGAGAAGTACGGGCACTCGTTCGAGTTTGCGGCAGCCGACATCGGCGGGCAGGCGCTCGACAAGTTCGGGGTACCGCTGCCGAAGGACACATTGGCGCTTGCCAAACAAAGCGATGCCGTCCTGCTGGGAGCCGTCGGAGGACCTCGATGGGAGGGATTGGAGTATAGCCTGCGACCGGAGCGCGCATTGCTCGGCATCCGGGAAGCCTTGGGGCTCTATGCCAACTTGAGGCCGGCCAAGCTCTATTCGAATTTGGTGGATGCCTCCACGTTGAAGCGCGAAGTTGTCGAGGGAATCGATATCCTCGTGATCCGTGAGCTCACCGGCGGCATTTATTTCGGCAAGCCGAAGGGAATCGAAAAGCTGCCGAACGGCGACGAGCGCGGGGTCAATACGGAAGTCTATTCCACGGAAGAAGTCCGGCGGATCGCCAAGGTAGCATTCGAGGCGGCGCGGAAGCGGCGTAAGAAGGTCACTTCTGTCGACAAAGCGAATGTCTTGGAGTCGTCCGAGCTGTGGCGCAAGGTGGTCATCGACGTCCACGCGTCTTATCCCGATGTCGAACTGGGACATATGTACGTGGATAACGCGGCAATGCAATTGGTGCGGAATCCGCGACAATTCGACGTGCTGCTCTGTAACAACATGTTCGGAGACATTTTGAGCGATGAAGCCGCGATGCTGACCGGTTCGATCGGAATGTTGCCTTCGGCGAGTATCGGGGCCAAGGTCGGTCTCTTTGAGCCGATTCACGGAAGCGCGCCGGACATTGCCGGAAAGAATATTGCCAATCCCATCGCCACAATCTCATCGGCCGCCATGATGTTGTCGTATGCCTTTCAACTCGATAAAGAAGCGGACGCGATCGAACAGGCCATCGTGAAAACGCTCGACCTGGGCTATCGGACCAAAGATATTCAGAGCCCAGGAGCGAAGATCGTCGGCACCGTGGAGATGGGCGAGGCCATTGTCCGCAACTTGAACTAGTCACCAGTTCTAGATCATGACCGCCATTCTTTCCACATGGATGATCAGCACGCTCGCCGGCAACGGCGAATGTGGTTGTTCGGGAGACGGAGGATCTTCAAGAGAGGCTCGTTTGAACGAGCCGAAGGGCGTGGCGATCGATGTCCATGGCCATGTCTATGTGGCCGACTCGGAAAATCATGTCGTTCGCAAAGTCGATCGAGCGACCGGGGTCATCTCAACGGTAGCCGGCACGTCCGGCGAGGAGTGCATGCGTTCATCCGCACGGGACACATCCAGCCAGTCCATGGATGAAGACCCCTTGGCCGATGGCGCGGGCGAAATCAGTTCAATAAAGTTCACCCAGCAAGCCGATCTGAGCGGCACCGTCCGGTATTGGACGAATCAAGCGGACATCTCTATCAAGCGGTACGGCGGCGATGGTGGGCTTGCAATAGGCGCGCAACTGAATTTTCCTACGGCAGTTGCCGTGGATCGGGCGGGGAATGTCTATATTGCGGATACGATGAACCATCGCGTGCGGATGGTAAATGCGATAACCGGTATCATCATGACCGTGGCTGGAACAGGTCAAGCACGATTCTCAGGCGATGGGGGGCCAGCTGACCAGGCTGCACTCAATGAACCGGCGGCGCTGGCGGTGGACGACAGGGGCCGGCTTTATATCGCCGATCAAAGCAATCATCGTGTACGGGTGGTCGATCTCAAGACCGGTGTGATTCGGACAATGGCTGGAACCGGGCATGCGACGTACGACGGAGATGGGAAGCATGCGATTGACACGTCCCTCGCGGGCCCCAGCGGATTGGCGCTGGCGGGCAACCGATTGTATGTCGCGGATACCTTTAACGGCAGAGTCCGATGCGTCGACCTCACATCGGGTTTGATGACCACGGTGGCCGGCGATGGAGGAGCCTATCGGTACGAATCGCCGTCGGAGACACCGTCAGCCAGCCTTTCACGGCCGACGGGGATCGCAGTCGATCATGAAGGGCGTCTGTTTCTGACCGATTCAGACAATCACCTCGTCCGACAGTGGGATTGGGAATCGGGTAGGGCATTCTGCCTGGCAGGGCAAGGGGTCCCCTGCTATTCCGGCGACGGCGGCGTCGCCCAGAAAGCCGGTTTGTGTTATCCATTCGGCATCGTTGCGGATCGCGACGGGACGTTGCTGGTGGCCGACACCTTCAATCATCGTATTCGCGTGTTGGCAGTGGAGTAGAGGCTTCATGATCAAGAAGAAACCAGGGTATACGGTGGCCATTCTTGGCGCCACCGGTGCGGTGGGGAAGGAAACGCTTGAGATCTTGGAGGAGCGGAAATTTCCGTTGACGAGCCTCCGGCTCTTCGCGTCCAAGCGGTCGGCCGGTGAAATGATGGTATGTCAGGGAAAGGAGTGGACGGTTGAAGAACTGACCGAATCCGCATCGTTCGAGGGAGTTGACCTGGCGTTCATTTCTGCGACGGATGCCATCAGCAAAGATTATGGTCAGCGACTGGGAGCCGCCGGGATTGCGGTGATCGACGATAGTGCCGTGTTTCGCATGGATGAGCAGGTTCCCTTGGTGGTGCCGGAGGTGAACGCCGCGGCGTTACGCACCATGCCTCGGGGAATCGTCTCCATTCCCAACTGCACGACGACACCGTTGGTCATGGCCCTTAAACCGCTTCACGATGCGGTGGGGGTCAAGCGGGTGGTGGTGACGACCTTTCAATCGGTCTCGGGGACCGGTGCGGCGGCCATGGACGAATTGATGGATCAAACGAAAGACTTGCTCGCGTTTCGCGACGTCACTTCCAAGGTCTATCCCTACCAAATCGCCTTCAATCTCTTGCCGCACATCGGGTCGTTCAACGAGGGAGGGGACTGTTCGGAGGAAGTGAAGATCGCGAAAGAGACCCGTAAGATTCTCAACGCGCCAGCGCTTCGGGTGACGGCGACGACGGTGCGTGTGCCCGTGTTGCGCTGTCACTCCGAGGCCATCAACGTGGAATTGGAGCGTCCGATGAAGGCGAATGACGCGCGTGCGGCGCTCGCCGCCATGCCCGGCGTGATCGTGTACGACGATCCGGTGAAGAAACTGTACCCGATGCCGCTCGATGCGACCGGAAAAGACGAAGTCTACATCGGCCGTGTACGGGAAGATGAATCGATCGCACACGGTCTGAACCTTTGGGTGGTGTCCGACAATCTTCGCAAAGGAGCCGCGCTGAACGCCATTCAGATCGCGGAATGCCTCGTGAACGGCTAGCGCCGTGTATTGCGTCGTCAGATACGCGGTGGAGTGAGATGTACATCGATGCCGGAATGGACCACATTCGGCAAGGTTTTGATCGGGATCGGGCTCGGCATTGTCGTGCTTGGGGTGCTGCTGGTCGTCGTGGACCGGATTCCGGGGTTAGGAAGCGCCTTCAGTTGGCTCGGCAAGCTTCCGGGCGATATCTCCATCAAACGTGACAACTTCAGTTTCTATTTCCCCATCGCGACAAGTATTGTCCTCAGCATCCTGCTGAGTCTGCTATTCTATCTCGTAGGATGGCTCTTTCGCCGATGATAGCCGCACGGCTCTGGGCCGGCGCAGCGGGATTCGGAATCTGCCTTGGCTCGGTCATGGCGCCGGAGGCTCACGCGGCGCGATCGATTCGCGTGTTGTTGGCTTCCGATGTCCAGCAGTTGGAAGTTCGAAGCGATCAGACCATTTGGGTGACGGACGAACACGATCAGGCATGGTCCTATCACCCGTCTCTGCGGATCAAGGTACGTGGTCATGCGCTGATCCTCAACGGCAAAGCGGTGGTGACCGACCAATTGACGCTACGGGCCGGAAATCACGATCTCAAACTTTGGCTGAGCGAGAACGGTAAGAGAACGGCGCTGCATGCAAGCGAGGATAAGGGCGGACTGCAAGTCAGTGGAGTGATCCAGCTCGTTCGGCGCGGAAAAGGCCGACTCCTCGTCAATCATGTCGACTTGGAAGAATATGTGAAAGGCGTGGTGCCAGCGGAAGTGAATTCGGCCTGGCATCCGGAGATGCTGAAGGTGCAGGCCGTCGCCGCCCGGACCTACGCGCTGTATCAGCACATGCTGAGCTCCGCACGAAGCTATGATGTGGTGGCGGGGATTCAAGACCAGGTCTATCGCGGCCGTCACGGCATCGACACGCGGGTCGTCGAGGCGGTGGAATCCACGAGAGGATTGGTCGTGACCTACCAAGGGGCGCCGATTTATGCGGCGTTCTCTTCAACGGCAGCCGGGGTTACGGAAGACGCCATGACAGTGTGGTCGAAGGATCTTCCGTATTTGAAGGGGGTCGAATGCCCCTTCGACCTCGAATCTCCGTACTATCAGTGGAAAGCATCCGTGAAAACGGATGTGCTGGAAAAGAACTTGCGGCAACAAGGATTCACGGTGGGAACAATCTCGGCGATCATGCCGCATGCCTATAGCCGAGCCGGACGAGTGGCGACATTACGGATCATGCACTCGACCGGGGAATTGATGGTCCGTGGCGAAGATTTACGCAAGGCCGTGGGATATACTGTGGTGCCCAGCACGCAATTTACCGTTGAGTCGATCGGGGAGGATATCGTCTTCTCTGGTTACGGAGCCGGTCACGCAGTCGGTCTTTGCCAGTGGGGCGCGAAAGAGTTGGCTGAATTGGGGTATTCGTTTTCGAGCATCCTGGGCTATTACTATCCTGGGACGGAGCTCCGGGATGCCTCATTGACTCAGGCTCCTCCCCCTCCTTCGGCCCCTCCTCCTTCCTGATGCAACTCTCCGAGTTCGACTTTCCCTTCGATCCATCCCTGGTCGCGTCGGAGCCGGTAAGCCCTCGTGATTGCGCTCGGTTGCTGCTCCTTGATCGCCATGCTGACCGGCTTGTGCATCGCCGCGTCTCTGATCTGCCGTGCCTGCTGCATCCGGGCGATCTGCTGGTCGTGAATGACACGAAGGTTTTGGCCGCGCGAGTGTCAGGAATCAAAAAACCGACCGGAACCCCCGCCGATGTGTTGTTTGTGAAAGACCTCGGTGAGGGTCGGTGGGAGGTCATGGTCAAAGGCACCTTCCATATAGGCCAGGTTATCGAATTCGACCAACAATCCCGTGCCACCATCGTGAAGCGTGATGCCACGGGGACTGAAGTGGTGGTGGATAGCTCGCGGACGGTCACACGATTATTTGATGCACGAGGGGTGATGCCGCTTCCTCCATATATCAAACGTGCCTCGACTCAGGACGATCATCGTTGGTACCAGACGGTCTTTGCGAAACACGCCGGAGCGATCGCCGCTCCGACTGCCGGGCTCCATTTCACGGAAGAACTATTGGGACGGTTGCGTGATACAGGGGTTCCCGTTGCCGCAGTCACGCTCCATGTCGGCCCTGGCACGTTTAAGCCGGTGACGACCGAGCAGATCGAGGATCACCAGATGGGAACAGAAACGTGCATCATCAGCGAAGAGACTGCGAAGGCAATTCAGGAAACCAAACAGGCCGGCGGTCGAGTAGTGGCCGTTGGCACTACAGTCGTCCGCACTCTTGAAACGGTTGCGAATGAAAAGGGGGAAATCGTTCCAATGTCGGGCGAAAGCCGGCTCTTCATCACACCGGGATTCAAGTTCAAGGTTGTCGACGCCCTCATGACGAACTTTCACCTACCGAGGACCACGTTATTGATGCTGGTCTCAGCCTTTGCGGGAATCGAGCCGATTCGCAGAGCTTACGAAGAAGCGGTCAAAGAGCGCTATCGCTTCTACAGCTACGGCGACGCGATGCTGATTCTTTGAATCTCAATAGCGCGCGATAAGATGTCGGTTCTCTTCATGAGCGACGTCGCATCAGTGGTCATAAGGCTGAGTTGGGCAAACATTCGTTGCAATGTGACAGGTTATTGCTCAGAAGGTCCCCCACTTGCTTTAAGGATAGGAATTAGTTTTTCAGTGATTTAAGGTAGATTCTGGCAGAACAGATCGACGGTTTTGCGGAATAGGAAGAGGGCTGTATCCTGGGGTGAGGCTGCGAGAGCTGAGTGGGCGTTAGTACGAATGTCCGCAGCGCTGATCCGGTGCTGTCGGGCGACAAGTAAGGCGTCTTCTAAATCCACATCGGTGCCCCGGCGTAGTTTCGCGAGAACGAAATCAATCGGTGTGAGGATACGAATGCGGAGATTTGATTGCTGAACCAGCACCGTAGCCCGGTCTCGGTAGCCTGGAGGCATTGCCACGATCGACCAGCCTGAAAAGTTTTGCGTCAGATCCGCCGGTACCTGTGCGTTGGTCAGAAAATCCAATAAGCTACCAATCGAGCCTGCTACTTCAGCATCCACATCGCGAGTGGCGCGACCGGCAATCCCATAGGCCGGTAATGCCAGTGCACCGATGAGAAGAAGATCAAGCGTTTCCCCAGACTCGGTGACATAGCGCGTTAACAGGGTAACCAGTTGGTCAAGGGTGAGAGTGGACAAAGTAGAGTGCCTCAGCAAAGGTCCGGTAATCCCGAGCGTCAATCGGTCCAGAGGTGGTCGGGAGAGGTGCACGGTTCAAGACGAATGTGATGAGTCGTCGATAGTGCGTATACCATCGGCATGCTGTCAGGTATGCCGCATGCACGGCGGGTTCCGAGCTCCAAGGCGTAAGGTCCAGCTGGTCATTGACCAGAATTTCAAGCCAAAGGACGCGCCGACCACGGGCCGTACGTATAGCTTCCTCAATAGAAGACGTGCCCAAGTAAGCAGGTAACAACCGCAAGTTGGGAACTGTTTGCGATGCTGTGTAAGATGGAGTCATAGGTGCAGTGTAGCATAGCCGTATCAAAATGGAGAGCTGCAGGCGACTCCAGAGGGCCAGTTGAAGAGCGTTGAAGTGCTGTTCACCTTCCGCGGACTACGCTACTTATCCTGGTCTCGGCTTGGCCGGAATTGCCGATTCGCAGGGCCTACGAAGAAGCGGACAAAGAGCGGCATCGCTTCTACAACTACGGCGACGCGATGCTGATTCTGTAGCAGGATGCTGAAAAGTCTGCCAGCGTCGTTCTCGCGTCGCTCAGATAAAGATCACGACTCACTGCCAAGACACTGGTGCTCACCAACTCGCGCCCGTCCGCAAAGATGACGCTTGTTATTCTTCTCGTCGTTGACCTTGATGCGACCGTGCTCGACAGTCTTCGGACCTGCATGTTCGATTCTTGGTATTGTTGAAGCCGTCAGAATGTCAAAGCACCTTGATGGTGCAGGAGAAGAAAAACATAAGATCTAAGGAGTTTCCCCTCAGTTCTCCAGCGAAGAAGAGGCACTGTGGGAGTACAATTACAGCAGCTCCCGACGGATGGTGATGGGCAGCTTGGCTTTCATGGACTGTTGAAAGGCGACCAAGGCTCGTTGCTGTTTCTGCAACAGCATATCATCCAGCACCCGCTGCTTAGCTTCTGCCGCCTTAGCTGGGTCGGAGTCTTGTGGTCTGGTCATGAGAGACTGCCCTTCAGCGATCTCTTCGGGGGTGAGCGCAACGGAATCCCGAACGATCATTCGCGCTTTATTGGCCAGGACTTCCTGGTGTTGAATCGCCTCAAACGCAGCCGGAGTGAGATGATTGGCGGCGAGAATGCGGCGATAGAGTTCCGGGTCGAAGGCTCCGTTTTTCTGGAACACCGGAGTTTGCATGATCAGTTCGCGTAAATCGGCATCCGAGACCCGCACACCCATTTCTTCGGCTGCAATAATCCATACACGGCTGTCGACGAGCTGTCCAATGACGAAGTCCTTGAACTCTTCATCTTTGAACTCCGTCTTGACGTTTTCCTTATAGATGCGGTGCATGTTTTCGTAGGTGCGCTTGAATTCATCGAGCGAGACGGATTGCTCTCCAACCTTGGCCACGGGTCCGCCGGTCTGTTCCCCGAAGCCCCACCAACCCATCGTAATGACGAAGGCTATGGCGAGAATGCCCATGATGGATTTAAGCAACCACGGATAGTTGTGTGCGGCGTTGCGCATGGTCTTAATCATCTGAATCCTCTTCCCTTTGTGAAGCCAACAGTGTACTTATGGGCAGGACGGAAGGCAAGACCAGCTCCGATCAGTGGGAGGCGAGGAAATGAGGACGTGATGTCCGAGACTGTGTAGAGCCACCGCGTTTCTTTGGAGGAGTCATGAGAGCAGGCGGGATGGCCATCGTCGGCCAACTCCGCGAAGAAGATTGCTCTTTGTTTGTGCAAGTTGACGAATTTTGTTATACTTTGCCACTAATTAGAAGGAGTTCCCTTGATAGGGGAGGGGCGATCTTCGACGGCGCTGGAAACAAGAATCTATCCGAAGGCCCATGTCCTCAATCGATTCATCGCGAAATTAATTGATCTGTTCATTGTCGTCGCTGCAGGGGAAATCGCTCCTCCGGTCGGCTTTCTTTCCGGCTTGACCTACATCTTGATTGCCGATGGGTTCGCAGGTGGAAAAAGTATCGGCAAACGGTTGGTTGGTCTCCAAACCATGCGATCGGATGGGCGGGATCCGGCGGGCTTCCGAGAATCGATCATTCGAAATCTTCCGTTGGGTGGCGCACAGATCGCCTATGCGGTCCCGTACATTGGATGGCTCGTGTCGTTGGCCATACTCGCGTTTGAGAGTTTTCTGATCATTGGGAATGAGCAGGGTCGTCGGCTCGGTGATGAAGTGGCAAGGACGCATGTGTTGGATGCCGGTCAACTTGCAGTCCCGGATTAAATAAGTCGCACATGAAGCACACAGGCCTGGCGCAGGATCGTCCGGCCAATATGAAGGGAGAGACGCCGTGGGGTTTCCGGGAGATGTATTCGGTTGGTTTTCCGATGACCTGGCCATTGACTTAGGCACCGCCACCACGCTCGTGTATGTCCACGGCAAGGGGATCGTTCTGAACGAGCCCTCGGTCGTCGCGGTTGAAAAGAAAAGCGAGAAAGTGCTGGCAGTGGGAGCCGACGCGAAGAAGATGCTCGGCCGCACACCCGGCAATATCATCGCGGTTCGGCCGATGAAGGAAGGGGTGATCGCCGATTTCGAGATGGCCGAGCAGATGCTGAAACATTTCATCCGGAAGGCGCACAATCGCAGCGCATTCGTGCGGCCTCGCATCATCATCGGGGTGCCCTCCCGCATCACGCAGGTGGAACAACGTGCCGTACGTGATTCGGCGGAACTGGCGGGCGCGCGCGAGGTCTATCTGATCGAAGAGCCCGTCGCCGCGGCGATCGGCTCGGGGTTGCCCATTACGGAGCCCTCGGGCAACATGGTCGTCGATGTGGGAGGCGGCACGACGGACATCGCCGTCATCTCGCTGGGCGGGATCGTGTACAGCGAGTCCGTCAAGGTCGCCGGCGATCGGATGGACGAAGCGATCATGAATTACATCAAGAAAAAGTACAATCTGCTCATCGGTGAACATATGGCGGAGCGGATCAAGTTTGAAATCGGATCCGCCTATCCGTTCGAAGAACGGAAGACCATGATGATCAAGGGGCGTGATTTGATCTCGGGCATTCCCCGTACGCTGGTCATCGACGATGCCGAAGTTCGTGAAGCGTTGCAGGAGCCCATTGGAACGATCGTGAACGCGATCAAGATTGCTCTGGAAAACACCCCGCCGGAGCTGGCCGGGGACATCATCGACCGCGGGATCGTGTTGACTGGGGGAGGGTCCCTCCTGAAGGGGATGGACACGCGATTCCGGGAAGAAACGAACTTACCGATCATTACGGTGGACGATCCGTTGACCTCCGTGGTGTTGGGGGTCGGCAAGATTCTCGATGAGCTGGATCTCCTCCGAAAGGTATCGGTCATGTCTCAGGCGAACAACCTCCGGTAAGGTCCCATCCCTCATGCGGATGGTCAATTTACGCGCACCGTACAGCGCTCGGCGTGTCGCCCTCGTCCTGGCCGTCATTTTCGTGATCGGCTTCCTGCTTCTCCCAGGCCCGCTTCAAAATGTCTTTCAGCAGGTGGGCGGTCCCTTCGGATGGATCATCAGTTGGCCTTTCCAAGCCGTGGCCGGCATTCATGATCGGATCTCGAATGTCTGGGGACGATACGTGGCGCTCCAAGGAGTGGAGGAAGACAATCAACAATTGAGGAGAGAGCTGGATCTGCTCAAGGAACAAAACGGGCAACTGCGAGAAGCCTCCGCGGCGACGGAACGGCTCTCGGCCCTGCTGGAATTCAAGAAACAAGCCCTTCCCACATCCGTAGCCGCCCAAGTGATCGGGCGTGATACCGGCAATTGGTATAAAACGATCATTCTGAACAAGGGAACGTCCGATGGGCTTCAGTCGGACCAGGGAGTGATTACGCCGGCGGGCGTGGTCGGGCGCATCGTCAAGACCACGGCCTCCACCGCCGTCGTCCTGCTCGTGACGGATCCCAACAATGCGATCGCCGGGCTCATTCAACGCACGAGGGATGAAGGAATCGTGGAAGGGACGACAGAGGGACAGGCCCGGCTCAAATACATTCCGTTGTTGTCCAACGCACGGCCCGGCGATCATGTCGTCACATCGGGATTGGTCGGTGGGTTCCCACGCGGGATACCGATCGGCACGATCACCAGAATCGACAAGGAGGAAGAAGCGTTGTTCCAATCCGCGGAACTTTCTCCGGAGGTCGATCCGACTCGGGTGGAAGAAGTGTTGGTCATTCGATCGTCCTTTCTTCCGACCGAAGGGGAGCGGCTGAGCATTCCGAAGCCCAAGCCATGAAAGCGCTCATCTATTTTTCCGTGATCGTCGGTCTCGTGCCGGCGCAGTCCGTCCTCCTGCCGTATGTCAGTCTGTGGGGCGTGAAGCCGGATCTCGGCTTCGTGGCGGTCTGTTTGATCGGTCTGGTGGCAGGGGAGCTGGACGGACTTTTGGTTGGCCTTGCACTCGGATGGGCGATGAGTTTGTTCTCAGCCCAAGACCTGCTTTCCGGGGTGATCATCAAGGGGTCCGTGGGGTATCTGGCCGGCATCCTGGGCCGGCAGGTGGTCTACCTGAGTCCCATCGTCCTTGTTCTCGGGTTACTGATCGTCTCGTGCCTGCTGGGCTTGATCACTCCCCTGATTCTGAAACTGAGCGCGCAACAAGACGTATGGTGGGCTGTCTGGACCGTGGTGCTGCCGCAAGCCTGCCTGGATGCCGTCATCGGAGGAGTGATCTACTGGGTGATGTGGAGTCGATTGAATATCGAGCAGTTGATGTCCGAGTCTCGAATGTAGGCGTGCAGTATGGCAACGGGACATTATCCGGAATCAGAATTCGGCGACCTGCATCGACGCCTCTTCATCCTCCGGGTAGGACTTTTGCTCGTGGTGGCGTTGCTCGGCCTTCGTCTCTGGCATCTGCAGATTCACGAAGGGCCGTACTATCGAGACTTGTCGGAAAACAATCGGACCCGATTGGTGTTGCTCGAACCGGCACGTGGGTTGATCTATGACCGGCACGGTGTCCTCTTGGCGAATAACGTGCCCAGCTTCAGCCTGTACGTCACCCTGGAAGACGTGAAGGATCGCGAAGTTCTGATTCGGCAGTTGACCGACCTGCTCGGCCTGGACCCGGCGATCGTTCGAAAAAAAATGACCGCCAAAGGGAGCAAGCTCCTTCCGCGTAAGATCAAGGACCGTATGACCCTGCGTGATGCCACGCTGGTCGAATCACATCGTCTCGACATGCCCGGTGTCATGATTCAGGTCGAGTCGCAACGCAACTACC
Organism: Nitrospira sp. SG-bin1; assembly: GCA_002083365.1. Taxonomy (NCBI): domain Bacteria; kingdom Pseudomonadati; phylum Nitrospirota; class Nitrospiria; order Nitrospirales; family Nitrospiraceae; genus Nitrospira; species Nitrospira sp. SG-bin1. The sequence goes on from LVWS01000001.1 coordinate 19,531, forward strand.
CCGGCGGCATGACGGCAGCCCATCTGCTGGGCTATGTCGGAGAAATTTCAGCGGATCAGCTGGAAAAACCGGAATTCATCGATCTTCACCAAGGCAGCATCGTCGGTCAATACGGAGTGGAAAAGTCCTACGATCGGCACATGCGAGGGATGGCCGGGCAGAAAAGCGTGGAAGTCGATGCGCTCGGCCACGAGAAACGAGCCTCGGTCACCGAGAGGCCGCAAGCAGGGAACGATCTCTACCTCACCATTGATGTGCGGCTCCAAAAGGTTGCCGAGGATCTGTTAGGCCAAGAACAAGGCGCCATCGTCGCGCTCGATCCGAACAACGGTGATATTTTGGCGATGGCCAGCCGTCCCGGCTTCGACCCGAACCTGCTCTCGCGCGAACTGACCGCCAAACAATGGGTCGAAATCGTGCAGGATGAAGGGCGTCCGTTGAACAACCGGGCCTCACAGGGGCAATATCCCCCCGGGTCCACCTTTAAGATTCCAATGGCCGTCGCGGCATTGGAGACTAAAACCATGTCATCTTCCAGCACCGTGTTCTGCAATGGGGGATACCAGTTCGGCAAGCGGCTGTATCACGACTGGAAAGCGACGGGGCATGGGTACGTCGATTTGCACAATGCGTTGGTCCATTCCTGTGACGTGTACTTCTACACGATCGGTCAGCGGATGGGGATCGATGTGATGGCCGAATATGGGAAGGAGTTCGGTCTTGGGAAGGCCACCGGGGTGGAATTACCGTCGGAGCGATCCGGTATCATGCCGTCCACCGCATGGAAGCAAAAGGCCAAGAACGAACAGTGGTTGCCCGGCGAGACCATTTCCGCCGCCATCGGACAGGGTTATGTGACCGTGACGCCATTGCAAATGGCGAGTCTCGTCGGCACGGTCGCGAACAACGGAGTCAGCTACCGTCCCCGATTGGTGCAGGCCGTCATGGATCGAACCTCGGGAAACCTTCAAGAATTGCCGGCCGTTCCGCGCGGAAAAATCGATGCGAAACCGGAAACATTCCGTATCATCAAGGACGCGTTGGCCGACGTCGTCACGAAAGGAACGGCGACGAAGGCGAAATCCGCCATGGTGGCGATCGGTGGGAAGACGGGTACGGCGCAGGTCGCGGCGCTCCGGACCGGACCGGAGGAGAATATTCCCAAAAAGTTCCGAGACCATGCATGGTTTGTCGCCTTTGCGCCGGTGGAATCGCCGAAGATCGCCGTGGCCGTCCTCGCCGAGCATATGGGGCACGGCGGGTCCGCCGCGGCTCCGCTCGCGAAAGAACTCATCGAAACGTACATAAAGCTCGCTCCCCAGGTGCCGGCCGTCACCTCCGATCTGTCCGGCGTGAACGGGGCGGAGGCTTCCTCGAAGGACTCATGATTGATCGATTGACCGAGCATCGCGGCCTCGACAGTTTCGACATCCGCTATGTCGCCTTGATCCTCACCATCCTGGGAATCGGAGTGTTGTCCATTTATAGCGTCACGCATGGGCAGCAGGGTGGGATGGCACCGTATTATCTCAAGCAGTTGATATGGATCGGCTTCGGCGCGGCGGCGTTTCTCGTCATGTGGGCGTCGGACTACCATCATATCGCCCGATTTGCTTATCCGGCCTATGCCTTTATCTTGCTGATGCTGGTGTTTGTATTGTTCGAAGGTCGGACGAGCAAGGGCGCCCAGCGGTGGATCGCGTTGGGGCCGCTCAGCTTTCAGCCGTCTGAATTCGCCAAACTCATCCTCGTGTTGGTGTTGGCCCACTACTACTCGAAGGCTCCTCGCGTGGGATGGCTCCAGCGCGTCATCGTTCCCGGACTCTTGATGCTGCCCGGCCTCCTCCTCATCCTGAAGCAGCCCGATTTGGGAAGTGGGCTTAGTTTTGTCGCGGTGTATGCCGCGATGCTTCTCGTGGTGGGTGTGCGCTCACAAGCCTTGGGATTTATGTTGCTCTTCTCGATCATGCTGTTTCCATTTGCATGGGAGGGGGTGTGGGGGTCCTTGCATGATTACCAGCGTCAGCGCATTATGGCGTTCGTCGACCCCGACTATGATCCGGGGGGAAAAGGCTACCATGCCCTGCAATCCAGAATCGCGATCGGGTCCGGCGAGTTGCTGGGGAAGGGTCTCTACGGCGGTACCCAAAGTCAGCTGAAGTTCTTGCCGGAAGGCCATACTGATTTTGTGTTCGCCGTCTTTGCGGAAGAATGGGGATTTCTCGGCGTGTTGGTGCTCTTGACGTTGTTCGTGACGTTGATTTGGCTCTCGCTGGAAATCGCCTCCAAGGCGAAGGATCAGCTTGGAGCGCTGCTCGCCGTGGGAATCGTGGCGATGTTGTGTTTCTGCGTCGTGGTCAATATCGGGATGACGGCGGGGATGTTTCCGATCGTCGGCATTCCCTTGCCGCTGGTCAGCTATGGCGGAAGCGCCACGATCATGACCATGGCCGCCTTGGGTTTGTTGTTGAACGTCAAACGGAAACGGTTGAGTCTATTTTATTGAGCGATGACCGAACAGGCGGAAGACTCGGATTCCGCGGCTCGGAATAGATGGGAAATGCCGGAGAAGCCGGTGTGTGAAGTGCGTGAAGGATCTGGGGCTGGGCCTGCGTCCATCGCACTCATTCGGTTCCTACGGCCTGTAGACCAAAGGAGTCACCATGGGAAGTGAGATTGCGATCACCGTCGCGCGGGAAGAAACCCGCGTGGCCGTGCTTGACGGCGGAGTCGTCACCGATTTGTTCGGGGACCGCGCGAAGCACAAGGATTTTGTCGGAAACATCTATAAGGGCAAGGTGGCCAAGGTGTTGCCCGGGATGCAAGCCGCCTTTGTGGATATCGGCCTGGAAAAAGCGGCGTTCATGCATGTCTCCGATTTGTTGGTGGACGCGGAGCCGGGAGACATGCTGGTCGAGGCCGAAGAGGACGAAAAAGACTCGGAGATGCTCCGGCCGAAGCGCCAGAGCGCCAAACCGATCGAACAGCTGTTGAGCGAAGGCCAGGAGCTGATGGTCCAAATCTCCAAGGGGCCGATCGGTACCAAGGGGTCGCGTGTGACGACGTACGTGTCGCTTCCGGGGCGATATCTGGTCTTTATGCCGAACGTCGATCATATCGGGGTCTCTCGGCGCATTCCGCGGGATGAGGAGCGGGCCAGACTTAAAGACATCATGCGTCGGGTCAGGCGTTCGGGCTTCGGCTACATCGTGCGGACGGTGAGCGAAGGCGTCAAGGAAGATGAATTGAAGTCCGACGTCGATTTTCTGCACGTCCTCTGGCAGGACATTTTGACGAAGCGTGAGCAATTGGCCGCTCCCGCGTTGCTGCATTCCGATTTGAGCTTGAGCTTCCGTGTCGTCAGGGACCTGTTCGGCAAGAAGGTCGATCGGTTGTGGATCGATTCACGGGACGAGTACGAAGCCATTCGGGACTTCGTCCAACGCTTTTCTCCTGAGCAGACCTCACGCATACATTTTTACGACAAGGACGAGCCACTGTTCGATCATCTGGGGGTGGAGCAGGAAATCGCCCGTGCCTTGAGCCGAAAGGTCTGGCTCAAGTCGGGCGGCTATCTCGTGATCGACCATACCGAAGCGATGACGGTCATCGACGTGAACACGGGACGGTTCGTAGGGAAGCGGGATCAGGAAGAAACCATCTTGCGCAACAATCTCGAAGCGGCCAAAGAGGTGGCCTATCAGCTGAAGTTGCGGGGAATCGGCGGCATCATCATCGTCGATTTCATCGATATGGAGCGGGAGAAAAATCGGGACAAGGTCTATCATGCGTTGGTGGACGCCATGGCATCGGACAAGGCGAGAACGAGGATCTCCAGGATTTCGGATCTCGGGCTGATCGAAATCTCCCGCGAGCGGGTGCGAGAAGATCTGTTGCGGTCGCTGTCGGAGCCGTGCCGCTACTGCGAGGGCCGTGGGTATACGAAGTCTCCCACGACCGTCGCGTACGAGATTTTCCGCGAGATCCGACGGATTGAACCGTCGGCCGATCAGCAACGGATCATCGTAGGAGCCCATCCGACGGTGGCGGAATTGCTGCAAGACGAAGAACGTTACGGAGTAGAAGCATTGGAGCGGACCTGCTCGGCCAAAATTATCGTCACACCGGACAGTCAGTTGCATCTGGAGCAGTACGATCTGGTCGTGCTCTAGTCGAGTGCCGCCACAGTTCCGACCATTGTCTGGGAGTTCTTCTACCTGCAAGATCCTCCCGCGGTCGTCGCGAATTTCTTTGCCGATGATCGAGACCGACCATGGATAAAGCATCCTTGACCTCCTGGCTCTCGCTCCAGGCGATTGACGGCGTCGGCGACCGTACTCTGATCAAGTTGATCCATACGTTCGGAACTCCCGAGGTGGTGCTCGGTGCGACGATAGACGACTTGGTCGGCGCCGGATGCAGTCCGGGACTGGCTGAATCCGTGCGAGGTGGACCGGCGGAGAATATCCGACGGCAGATCGATCGGCAGGTGAAGCTTGTCGAGCGGCTCAAGATTCAAACCGTCACCCTATTTGACCGGTCCTATCCGGCTCGACTCAAAGCCATTTCCGATCCGCCGCCGTTATTGTATGTGAGCGGAAATTTGTTGCCGCAGGATGAGGTGGCGGTGGCCGTTGTGGGGGGACGACATGCGACGTCATCCGGAAAACTCATCACGGAGGAAATTGCGAAAGATCTGGCGGGATGTGGGGTGACGATCGTGAGCGGTCTGGCCCGGGGGATCGATGCGGCGGCGCACCGAGGCGCGTTGTCGGGGAAGGGCCGTACGATCGCGGTCCTGGGTTGCGGCATCGACCGAACGTACCCTTCGGAACATCAGCTACTCCGTCGCAACATCGAGTCGCATGGCGCCGTCGTTTCGGAACTGCCGATCGGAGCCGCGCCTCAAAGCCATCATTTCCCGCGCAGGAACCGAATCATCAGCGGGCTCTCGTTGGGTGTGCTGGTCGGTGAAGCGGCGACCGACAGCGGCTCCCTGATTACGGCCAAGTTGGCGCTCGAGCAAGGCCGAGAAGTCTTCGCCGTCCCCGGCTCGATCAAGGAAGAGGCTTGCCGGGGGTCGAATCGCCTGATCAAAGAAGGGGCGAAACTCATCGAGGGCGCCCACGATATTCTCGAGGAAATTCTTCCGCAAGTCGATGCGCGCCAGCGAGCGATGTTGCGTCTCGACGGCGCAGTGATGCCGGCGCAGGCGCCGTTAAGGAAGGAGGACGCGTTGGTGTATGACACGTTGTCCTACGAGGCGCGATCCATCGACACGATCATCGAGAGCACGGGATTGAGCGCGGCGGAGGTATCGGCGGTATTGCTGTCATTGGAATTGGATGGTCGGATCCGTCAATTGCCGGGTCAGCAGTATATCCGTCTGTAGCATCAACAAGGTCTCGAACCGACGCTCCCGTTGAGCCATTGAGAATTGAGGTTCATCAACGTGAGACACCTCTTCACGCCCGACAACAGAATGAACGCCGGCCCGGCTGCCGGCGGACATTCTCATGACCACCTATGTTCCTAACCGCTTGCCGATTGTTGCTGACTGCCATTCTAGTTGCACGAAACTCCGATATTTGGTACGGATGATACAATTCTGGAGAGGTAGCAGGGGTTGTCATGGCAAAAAATCTGATTATCGTTGAGTCGCCGACGAAGGCGAAGACGATTACGAAATATCTGGGTCGCGGCTATACCGTCATGGCGTCGGTGGGGCATGTCAAGGATCTTCCGACCAGCAAACTGGGCGTGGATCTCGAGAATGACTTTGAACCGCAGTACGTCACCATCAAGGGCAAGTCGAAGGTCCTGGCCGAGATCAAGAAGAAGGCGGAGGAAGCCGACAAGGTGTTTCTGGCGCCGGACCCCGATCGTGAAGGAGAAGCGATCGCCTGGCACATCGAGCAGGAGTTGCTCGGCAAATCGAAGAAGAAAAAGAAAGACGGAAAGATTTTTCGGGTCCTCTTCAACGAAATCACCGAATCAGCGATCAAGCGCGCGCTCCAATCGCCGGGCGAGATCGACATGAAGCTCGTCAACGCCCAGCAGGCCCGCCGCGTGCTGGATCGCATCGTCGGATATCAAGGCAGTCAGCTGCTCTGGAACAAGGTTCGACGCGGGCTCAGCATGGGGCGGGTGCAGTCGGTGGCCATGCGGCTGATTTGCGAGCGGGAGGCGGAGCGGGATGCGTTCCGAGCCGAGGAGTATTGGTCGATCACCGCGCTGCTGGCTGGCGCCAATCCCCCGTCATTCGAGGCGAAGCTCCACAGCATCAACGATGAAGAGGCCTCGATCGAGAACGCCGAGCAAGCCGGCCGCATCGTCGGCGAGATTCAAGGGAAGACCTTCGTCGTCCAATCGATCGAGCGGCGGGAAAAGAAACGGAATCCCGTCGCGCCGTTCATCACGAGCCGGTTGCAACAGGAAGCGTCGCGCAAGCTGCACTTCTCGCCGAAAAAAACCATGACACTCGCGCAGCAGTTGTATGAAGGGATCGAAATCGGCGCCGAAGGAGCGACGGGTCTGATCACCTATATGAGAACCGACTCGCCCCGCATCTCCAACGAAGCGATGGCCGACGCGCGCGAGGTGATCCATGCTCGATTCGGGGCCGATTATCTTCCCGCCACGCCGAACGTGTACAAGACCGCGAAGGCCGCGCAGGAAGCGCACGAGGCGATCAGGCCGACGTCAGCGAGCCGGGACCCGGAGTCCATTCGCCAGTACTTGGACCATGATCAGTACAATCTCTACAAGCTGATCTGGAATCGGTTCATCGCGTCGCAGATGGTGCCGGCCATTTTGGACGTCACCCGCATCGATTCGGCCCCCGTCGAGACCAAGAATCGGTATCTCTTCCGTTCGACCGGAACGGTCGTGAAGTTTCCGGGCCATACGATCGTGTATCTGGAAGGATTCGACAAAGAATCGCCCTCGCAGAAGCCGAAGGCCGACCAGGAGGCGGAGGACGAAGAACGTCAGCTTCCGACCCTGTCCGAAGGAGAACGGCTGCGACTGGTCGAGCAGGAAGGGCAGACGGTCCCGGGAATGTTGTCAAAACAACACTTCACGCAGCCGCCGCCACGGTATAACGAAGCGCTCTTGATCAAAGAACTGGAGGAAAAAGGCATCGGGCGACCGTCCACCTACGCGGCCATCATCTCCACGATCCAAGACCGGAAGTATGTCGAAAAGACCGAGGGGCGCTTGGTGCCGACGGAAACCGGGAAAACCGTCAACGAGTTTTTACTGAAGGGCTTCCCTGCGCTCATCAACGTCGATTTCACCTCGCAACTCGAAGAACAGCTCGACCAAGTCGAAGAGGGGAATAAGCAGTGGGTTACGGCGGTACGCGACTTTTACACACCCTTCACGCGGGAAATGGAACGGGCGAAGACCATTCCGGGTCCCAAGGACATTGTCGAACCGCCGACCGATATCCCGTGCGAGAAATGCGGCCGGATGATGGAGATCAAGTGGGGCCGGAATGGGAAGTTTCTGGCCTGTCCGGCGTACAAGGATGATCCGCCCTGCAAGAACACCCAAAACTTCGAGCGGCTGCCGGACGGCACCATCAAGATTGTGCCCAAGCAGGAACTCACCACCGATCAAGTCTGCGATAAATGCGGAAGCCCGATGGTGGTGAAGACGGGGCGGTTCGGCAAATTCATCGCCTGTTCCGCCTATCCTCAGTGCAAGACGACGAAGCCGCTGGCGCTGGGCGTCAAATGTCCGCAGCCTGATTGCGGCGGCGATCTCGTGCAGAAACGGACGAAGAAGGGACGCTCATTTTTTGCCTGCAGCAACTATCCCAAATGTGAATATGCCTTATGGGATCGTCCCGTGCCGAAGGTCTGTCCCACGTGCCAGGCCCCGTTCCTCGTCGAAAAAATCAGTAAGCAAGACGGCCGCAGCGTCCAATGCCGCAACCAAGATTGCGGCTACCGCGAGGCGGGATAACGATTCGCGGTTCTTTCCGTTCACGTCTTCACGGTTTCTCGATCGTTCTCTCCAGCTTCGCGTGATCCCTGTCTCGCATCACGTCGCGCGTCTTCCCGGTGACATGTGTATACTGCTACATGCCTTCCGGTTCCATTGAGCCATCACGTCTGTCAAAGGGACTGTCCGACTCATGAAGCACATGAGCCGGGTCTGTGCTGCGATCCTCCTCGGTGCAGGATTGGTGTGGTCAACGCCAGTTTCCGCGGAGGAACCACCCTCTACGTGGGTCGGGAAACAGACCGTCGGCGTCGTGGTCGGCGGCATGGTGCCGGTTCGAGTGATGGAGGGGCAGTCATCGAAGCTGAACGGCGTGGCCGTGCATCCCACGTGGCAGATCGGCTTGACCGATCCCATTGGCGATGGGTGGTGGCGTGGTGCGGTCGCCTTGGGTGTTGAAGCCGCCTTCTTAGGGATCACGGAACCGACCGGCGCCTATGGCGTGGGTGTCACACCGAAGGCGGTCTATACGCTCACCTCGTTCGGTCGTTTGAAGCCTTATCTCGAAGGCGGCGGCGGCCCCCTCTGGACGAATTTCGACGGCCGCCTTCCCGAACAAGGATCGGATTTCAACTTTCTGGTCTGGGGCGGGACGGGCGCGACCTATGACCTGACGGCACGATGGATGGTGAATGCCGGAGTCCGCTTCAGCCACATTTCCAACGCCGGCAGCGAATCGCCGAATAGCGGGCTCAATTACCTGCTGCCGTTTGCCGGAATCTCCGCGAAGCTGTTTTGAATGCCGTGGCAGAAGACATACCTCCCGCCCATTGACCTCTTCGACTCACCCGGCGGTGATACCCTTGTATTCGTTCTGATTCACCAGTTGAAGAAACAGATACAGCATAGCCTGCTGCCGGCCGGGTGCGATCCAGCGGTTTGACTACCTTCGCCTCAATCCATCCCCTAATCCCCCAAGAAATCTTCACGATCACCGGGTGCTGATCGAAGAGCGCCGGTCTGTTCGCTCGGCAAGCTGGTGGTCCGGAAGTTGCTCGTTGATAGTGCTGTGAGGTCTTCGATGATGCGGCTGCTCTTACATAAGCTTGGACATCTCATGGTTCTTGGCGTGAGAACAATGGTCCAAATTGGAATGACCGTGTTTCTGACAAAACAATTGATCCTGCGAGACTGGTTCGAGAAGTCGATCTCGTAGAGTCACTACTCATGCTGACTCCATTTTCTGCGCCTTTGGGGGGACCGATGCCGCCTTCGCCGCTGCGTCCGGCAAGTCGGCCGTTGCGGAATCAACGAGGCCGCGGACCTGATTACGTTGAAGCAGGTGGGGGTTTCGACCCCTATAGATCAAATTGGGGCAGAGAACTATTATAGCCCGAGCCAGTGCCGCAAGGCTCCATCGAGTCTTTCTCGATCAGCAGCCGTGAGATGACCAAGCGACGGTTGATGCGGGTCTTGTCGAGCGTAAGTAGTTCTCGCTTGACGGCGCTTGGAAACAGGAGCCCAGCGGTTTTTCAATCAGCTAGGGCAAATTCGCCGGGTTGTAGCTGATCAAGTTGGGATTCAGCGGAAGGAGCAAGAGGTCAACTGATGGATGAGGGGGCACTGACGACAACAGCCGGCCGTTGCTTAAATCCCGTAAGATCCGAGAACGGCAAGATGGCCAGAGCGACATCACCTCGGTCATAACTTGTCGTATTCGGCATCGCGCGGATTATTCCAAATTTGGGTGAGGCTGGGTAATGAGGCAAGAGAGACGTCGGTCTTGAGCGCCATCAGCTCCTCTTGGGAATCCGGGATGACGACTTCAACCGGCGTATTTGCAGAAACGACACTGGTTCATCGAGAACCACTTTTTCCCCATCGTAGTGAGCCGGGACGTGCCGCATGGTTTCTCCTGTTCTTTTGCGCGGGCGATGAGGGTTGAGCTGATTCTATTGGCGCTCGTGAAACCTGTCAACTTGAGCTTGACTTATCAGCGCGGCTCTTCGATCAGGATCCTCTCTCAGCGCTCAGCATTTCCCGCGAAATTCCCCCGCGCCCCGTTTATCCTCGCCTCGCTCATGTGCCTCAGCGCCGCCGTGATCGTGTGGAGTACGACGAAAGCGGGGTACTCATGGGGGTCCTGATAGAAGGTGGATTGTATTAAGACATCCATTACTGTATATACGTCTGGGTGTTTACATGGGATGTTGCGAAGGCGATCGCCAATTTTGAGAAACATGGCGTGTCGTTTGAAGAAGCGGCAACTGTCTTTGGCGATGTTAACGGGCTCGACTGGGACGATCCTGCCCATTCAGCCCAAGAGCGTCGATTCAAGCGACTTGGTCAATCGGTAAGTGATCGACTCTTGCTCGTGGTGTATACCGTACGGGGGGTGGGACATGAAAAAGAAACATTCCGGATCATCAGCGCGCGGCCGGCGAGCCGGCGGGAACGCGAAGCCTATACCCGACTCACAGATTGATTTCTCGGATATCCCGGAGTCGACGGCCGAAGAACTTCGACGCGCGCGCCGGGTGGGAAGACCGTCCAGCGGAATGGCGAAACAGCTGATCGCCATCCGCCTCTCGCCACGGCTCTTGAGTCAGTTGCGAAAAATGGCTGCTAAACGTGGAAAGCCTTACCAGACACTCATTCACGAATTATTGGAAAAAGCAGCAGCCCACGCGGCATAAGGATTCATGATTCAAATCCAGAAGCTCATCGCGGCTCGCGGCCTCAAACAGAAGGCTGCCGCCAAGACGCTAGGCGTGACGCAGCCTCGAGTCAGCGATCTCCTCCGTGGGCGTATTGATCTCTTCAGTACTGATGCGCTTATCGACATGCTAGCTCGACTTGGCGCGAGGGTTCGTCTGACCGTTAAGGTTCGCCGTGCGGCTTGAGGTGTTTCTTGCAACAAAGTGATTGTGGAATCTATTCCGTGACAGACCTCAAACATTCCAGGCTCTAGTAATGGAGCGGGTGCCGTGAAGATTTCTCCTCCGCTTGTTTTTCTCCAACTCATTCTCGCTATATTTACTCCCGATCTAAAAATGGCTATTTCATCCGATTGCCAATTCATGGAAGATTTTTTGAACCCACCGACAGTCCTCCCCCCCGCGGATTTACCATCTGAAAACAATCCAGGAACGTCTTTACCGACAGAAACAGTTCTAGGGGAGGTGCTTAGCGTTGATGTCGTCAAGGGCACTATTCACCTTAAGCTTATGAGATTGAAAACTGTCAATCGAGCAGGATCTCTTTTCCTAGCTGGTATGAATCCGACCACCATCACATTTGTTACGTCCTCGGTCCGACCGCTAAACGTGGTTACTCTTTATATCTCTGCAGACATAGGCCGATGGAAAGCCCTGAGACCCGGCGACGTAGCCGTGATACTTGTAAACGAGGAAACCACTCCGGAAAATCATTATGGTACAGGTAGGAAAATCGTTTTAGACGTTCGCATCCTTACGCCAGGGCATCTCACATCGTGTCTCCAAGCTAAGGGACTTGGCATCTTTGACGAAGACTAATGAGACCTTAGCCTCTCAGATAAAACAAGGTGTACCGGAGTCTTTTCTGTGACCTGAGGCTGCCGTGCGCCCCTGTTGCAGCAGGAGTCAGACTAAGGGGCAAGCTGCATAACGCCTTGTCCTTTGCGTATGCTGCCTTGGTGATGTGGTTGCGTCCTTTGTAGGAGAAAGGGCCATCAGTTTCCTCTGAGCCCGCTATCGCCGAAATGAACCGACCCTCGGTTGTGTCGTCCGCGCGTTGTCTGCAACATTGAGCGAAAGATGAGCAAAGAGGCATGGTTCTGTTCGTGAGCGCCAAATGGTGACGATCACCTAATGGTTGTCAGTGTAGTGGCTGGTGAGAGGAAATATATGTTCGAAACGAAGCCGGATGTGTTGCCTGACTTGACAGCCTGGCGGATGGTTGCCATGCTGTTGTTGAATATTTCAACAATGAGGGTGTCGCGATGGCCACCGTAAACTTTAGTGTTCCGGCCGATGTGAAGGAGGCGTTCGATAAGGCGTTTCGACGGCAGAATAAGAGCGCGGTGTTGACCGACCTTATGCGTCAGGCTGTAGAGGAGCGACGGCGGAGTCATCGTCGAGCGAAAGCTGTCGAACAGTTGTTAGCATTGCGAAAACGGACGCGGAGCGTCACGGATAAGGCCATTCGAACCGCTCGGAGACGCGGAAGACCGTGACAACGGTCGTGCTTGATGCGAGCGTGATCATCAAATGGGTCTTTGCCGATCGCGCTGACGAGTCCCACTCCTTCCAGGCTCTCCAAATTCTTCGGGCGATCAACGAGTCTCACATCCGTGTCCTTCAACCACCGCACTGGTTGGCTGAGGCGGCTGCAGTCATTACACGCTTGGATTCCCGGCGGGCACGCCAAGCTGTGTCGCTCTTGTATGCCCTCGAATTGCCCATCCTGGTGGACGTGGAGGTGTATCAAAAGGCTTGCGGTCTCTCAGCCTCGCTGGGGCAGCATGTCTTCGATACGCTGTATCACGCCGTGGCGCTAAACGAATCCGGCGCGATGTTGGTTACCGCTGACGAACGATATTGCCGATCGGCTCACCGAGTCGGTCAGATCATCAAATTGAAAGACTTCGACGTGGTCGCCTCATGACAACGCATTCTCAGTAGACTGGCCTCGCGCATTGTTCAAGCTCGTAAACGGCTGGCTGTTGCTCCTCGTTCGTGCATTGGAATGGGGAGAGGAATTAGTGAGTCGCCACACTTTTTAGGAAGCTGCGAGCACTCCGGCGATACAACCGGTCAGCAACGTCGTCAAATAAGCGGTCCACAACGCGCGCAGCCCCAAGAGCGAGATGTCTTTTGCCCGATGCGGCACCAAGGCGGAGATGCCGCCGACAAAGATGCCCATACTCGCCACATGCACGAATCCGCAGAGGGCGTAGGTCATGGCCGTGAGGGACCGTGGGGAGAGCGGCGGCGAAGATGCGGATTGCGCGGCGGCCAACTTGAAATAGGCCGCCACTTCCGTCTCGATAAACCGCGACCCCAGTAAGTCCGCGCCGAGCTGCCATTCCTCAGGACGGAGACCGAGAAGAACGGCGAACGGCCAGGTCAGCCAGGCGAGGACCCGTGTGACGGAGAGCGGCACTCCACCGATCGCAGGAAGCTGTGCCAGCGTCAAATCGACCAACGCTTCCACTCCAAGAAATACGATCAGCAACGAAGCGATGCCAACGGCCATTTTCATGCCCTGCCCCGCCCCATCGATCAGGGCGACAATGAGGTTGGAGGGCGGCGGAATTGCTTCACCGTCGGATGAAGGGGATAGGTTCCGCTCGGTGGGCACAGCAGGCACGCCGCCCAGCGTCACAGGCTGTCCATCTTCGGGCCACGTGAGCTTACTGATGAGTACCGCGCAAGGAATAGAAATCACCGACGCGGAAATCAAATGCCCGGCGATCTGAGGCACTGTATGTTGCAGAGCCGACACGTAGATGCCCATGACCGTGCTCGCCACGGTCGCCATCATGCACGTCAGCACCAAGAGCAGTTCCGACCGCGTCATGGCCGTGAGGTAGGGACGAACGATCAAGCCCGCCTCGATGCCGACGAAGATATTCGCCGCGCCGGACAGAGACTCGGCCCCCGATAAGCCCATGGTCCGGTAAAAAAGCCTGGCAAACAGACCCACGATCGCTTGCATGACGCCTACATAGTAGAGACCCGCCATCAAGGCGGCAAAGAACACGACCGCCGGCAGCGCTTGCGCCGCCAAGATAAACCCGATCGAGACTGTCCCATCCGGCAACGTCTGGCCGGGACCAAGTGCGAGAGGCCCAAGCAGAAACACCGTGCCCTTTTGCGAGGCGGTGAGCACGGCGACCACGAGATCGTTGATCATGCTCCAGAGCCAGCGGGAGCCCGGAAACCAAAAGGACACGATCCCGAGTCCCCAGGCCAAGACGGCGCTGCCCCCAATGGTCGTCCAATTCGGCCGATTGCGTTTTCCCGTTGCCCAGGCCAGTAATGCGATCGTCACGAAACCGACACAGGCCAGCAGGCGATACGGCCATTCCTCCACCGTCATGTCCTCCTTCCGATGAAAGCCCGGCGGGAGGCTACGCCGAGGGTCGGCTGCCGTCAAGAAATAAAATAGGGGCGTACGCTGGTCCAGCAATATAGATTGCACAACTTGGTGAAGCTCAGTGTGCTTCCACCTGTCTCATTGCAAGAATCCACCGTGTGACTTGCCTTTGTGACTAGTTCTGACTATCATGTGACCATGAGTGGTGTACGGGTGGCGGACTTGAAAAGCAGGCTCAGTGAACACCTGCGCAAAGTGCGGTCGGGTCGTTCGGTGATTGTCTTGGATCGGACGACTCCAATCGCCCGCATCGTTCCCTATGAAGAAGAGGGTTCTTCTTTGCTCGTGCGAAAGCCAGCGCCCGGGACTCCTTCCCTGCAGAAAGTTCCACTCCCGCCGCCACTGCGACTTCATCGTGATATTGTCGCGTTCCTGTTAGAAGAGCGGCAGAGCGAGCAGTGATCGCCTACCTCGACTCCTCGACGGTGCTTCGGGTCATCCTTGGTCAATCCAATGCGCTGAAAGAGTGGCGCTCCATCACGCGAGGTGTCGCCTCTGCACTGGTCGAGGTCGAGTGTTTGCGGACCTTGGATCGGTTGCGACTGGTCGAAGGATTGGAAGATACTGCCATAGCCATCAGACGAGAGGCGGTGTTCCGATTGCTGGAGGCTGTCGAAGTCATCGAGATGACAAGATCGGTGCTGTCAAGGGCGGCACAACCCTTGCCGACCGCGTTGGGTACTTTGGATGCCATTCATTTGGCGTCTGCTCTACTCTGGAAAGACCGGAATGGTACGGACCTCGTTATGGCGACGCACGATGTCTCACTGGCCACGGCCGCACGCGCCAGCGGCCTACGGGTTCTTGGCGCGCCTCGCTGATCGCGAATTGAGTATTGATGTGCATCGGTCGGCAGTTTCAGGAGCCTGTGTAGCCGTCACGTATTGTTCACCCGCATGAAATGGAATCGGCACCAGCTACACCCTCGTAACATCTAACATCTATACATTGGCGGTCGGCGTGAGCTGCAAGGGAAACATGGAAGGTTCGAGTGATAGCCCGTGAATAACAATGCTTCCGAGCAAACGACGATCGCTGAGCCAAGTACAGGCCTGATTGCGCGGTGGCAGGCAATCCCGCTCTATGCCCGCATCGTGATGGCCTTGGTGCTTGGCGTCATGGTCGGACTTATGTGGGACAGCGAGGCGGCTATACTCGCGGTACCGGGAAAGCTGGTCTTACGTCTCCTCGGTGCGCTCGCGCCGGCGCTGATCCTCGCGGCGATTGTCCATACGTTCATGACGACGCAGCTCGGCGGGCCGCTCGCGGCGCGGCTGCCGCGATTATTATTGCTGAACACATTGGTCGCGATCATAGTTGGCCTGACGATCGCCAATGTCATTCAACCAGGTCAGGGCGCAGGTCTCACGCCGCCGTCTCCGCATGAGGAAACCACCAAGGCGGTCAATCCGCTCGCACTCTTTCTTGAGAATGTGCCGAAGAGTCTGTTGGGACCGCTGGGTGACGATGGGAAAGTGATCGGCGTCATCTTCATCGCCGTCGCGTTCGGCATGGCGCTCCGCAATGAGCGAGAACGGCCGCTCGGCACGGTGGGGCATTTTGTCGAGTTGTTTCTGGAGGCATTGATCACGATGTTGCACTGGATCATCGCGGTGGTGCCGTTTGCTGTTTTCGGCATTGTCGCGAGCATCGTGGGCACGGAGGGTTTCGCACCGTTCAAGGCGCTCGGGGTCTTTGTGCTGAGTGTGCTGCTCGCGCTCGCAATCCAGGCGGCGTATTACCTCGTCCGCATCCGGTTTGGTTCATGGGTGCGCCCGGTGGATCTGATTCGCGGCGGACGGGACGCACTGGTGATGGCGTTCTCCACGGCCAGCTCGACCGCCACGATGCCGGTGACGTACGCGGTGCTCAAGGAACGTGTGGGATTGCGCGAGCAATCCGCGAGCATGGGGGCGCTGGTCGGCGCGAATTTCAACAACGACGGCACCGCGCTCTATGAGGCGATGGCGGCCTTGTTCATCGCCCAAATGATCGGGATGGATCTCACGGTTCAGCAGCAGGTTATGGTCGTGCTGACGAGCATTATTGCCTCGGTCGGCGCGGCCGGGATTCCCGAAGCTGGCCTCGTGACGATGACCATGGTCTTTACCGCCGTCGGGTTGCCCGTGCAATACATTCCTGTCTTACTCACCGTGGATTGGTTTCTCGATCGCTGTCGCACGGCCATCAACGTCATGGGCGATATGAACGTCAGTTGCCTCCTGGATGGGAAGCAAACACACGCTCCCTGATCATCCCTTGGCTATCTTTTGTTCGTGCTCATGGGTGAGGGCGGCCCGCAGCTTTTCCTCCTGATCTTTGCTCAAGGACGTTTTGAGGATGGTTCCCTCGTATCGTGAGAAACCGGCCAACAGTTTGTCTTGGTCAGCGCTCCGGATCAGCAAGAAAATCGCGGAGGTGCCGCGCGTGATCGTGCTGCCCAAATCCTTGATGAATTGATCAGGGATCCCGTAATCGTTCAGGAGCCCATATTCATTGGCGGCGGTGGTCACGGCGCCACCTCCCGCCCCTCCGGCGATACTGCCCAACAGGCCTGCCAAGGGATTCATGAAGAGGAGGCCCATCAGCCCGCCCCACAATATCCCCAGCGAGACGCCATGCGCCGTCGCCCCGCCGAACACGTCGACACACTGCTTCAAGTGGACCTTGCCGTCCATATCGCGGACGACGATGACCGCGTCTTCCAGATCGAGCACATAGTCCTTTTCCATCGCCCGCAGTTCGTTCAGCACCCGATCGGCCGTGCTGGAATCCTTAAACGCGATGCAAACCAGTTCACTCATGATTCATCTCCTTCAGACGTAGGTATGTCGCCGCTCTGTCCAGCGGCGAGGAATTCACATGGTCGGTTTTAAACTAAATAGCAGTAGAATCACCTCCAGAGCAAGTTGGCCGTATCGCCGACTGTATTGTGGGTGCCATTCCCCTTTTCTCCCCTTGTTTTTCGACGCCTCGTTCCCTTACTCTCGTCCGTCCCTGTGTGAGGAGTCCCTTATGTTGCAAGCTGTTGCACTGAGTTGCCGTCGCGGTGAACGCCGGTTGTTTTCAGACCTCACCGTGAAGGTTGAGCGGGGAACCCTGTTGGCGGTGGTGGGTGAGAACGGGAGCGGAAAAACCAGTCTGCTCCGGATCTTCACCAGTTTGTTGGCTCCCGAGAAGGGATCGGTGTTGTGGGAAGGGCAAGACATTCATCGACTCAAAGAGCTCTATTCGGGGCAACTGACCTATATCGGGCATCTCAACGGAATCAAGGATGATCTCACGCCGCTTGAAAATCTGATGAGCGCGATGGCTTTGTCCGGAGAATCCTGTTCCGGTAATGGCGCAAGTGAGGCGTTGGAGGCGATCGGGCTCAAGCGCCCCATTCATCAGTTGCCGTCCAAGGTGCTCTCGCAAGGCCAAAAGCGCCGGGTCGCTTTAGCAAGGCTCTGGCTCTCCTCGCGACCCTTGTGGCTCTTGGATGAACCGTTCACGTCCCTCGACGCGGCGTCCACGGGCGTGGTCACTCAGCGGCTTCTCGCGCATTTGCAACGTGGAGGACTGGCGGTCTTGGTCACCCACCAGGACATCGCGCTTCCCACGGAGATGATCCAACGCTTGAGGCTCGCTGGATGAGCGGCTCCAGTATGTCGGAAGCCGTCGGAGAAATCATCCGGCGGGATTTGTTACTCGCCATGCGACGCCGTTCGGACGCGGCGATGTCGGTGTTTTTTCTGGTCATCGTGGTCAGTCTCTTTCCGTTAGGTGTCGGACCGGAACCGGCGGTGTTACGGACTATCGGACCGGGTGTGTTGTGGGTGGCCGCTCTCTTGGCCTGTCTGCTGTCGCTGAGTCGTGTCTTTACCGGGGACTATCTGGACGGTGCCCTCGAACAAATGGTGCTGATTCCTCAGCCCTTGGCGGTGTTGGTGGTCGGGAAGGTGTTGGCCCATTGGGTGATCTCCGGACTCCCTGTGGTGCTGCTCTCGCCTCTGCTCGGCCTTCAATTCGGGTTGAGCGGCGAATCGCTGGGAATTCTCGTGCTGTCGCTCTTGCTTGGGACGCCAACGTTGAGTATGATTGGTGCGATCGGCGCCGCATTAGTACTTGGCGTGCGCGGGAGTGGTCTACTGGTTGCCCTCCTGGTGCTTCCACTCTACGTTCCAGTATTGATCTTCGGGGCCGGTGCCGTGACCAGCAGTATGGCTGGAATCGGTGGCGAAGCTAATTTGTCGCTGCTCGGGGCTTGTCTCGTACTCTCGCTCTTTTTGGCGCCCTGGGCCACGGCAGCGGCGTTGCGTATCGCGCTAGAATAACAGGATTTCAAGAACGTGAATTGGTCGAAATATTCAGCGCCTCAAGCCTTTTATCCTCTGGCCGGCCGACTCATTCCCTGGTTTTCGGCCGTGGCGGTTCTCTTGATGGGGGTAGGACTCTATCTGGGATTTTTCGTCGCGCCGACCGATTTTCAGCAGGGTGACGCGTATCGCATCATCTTCGTCCATGTCCCGGCCGCGTGGATGTCGATGTTCCTCTATGTCGTCATGGCCGTGTGGGCCGGCGTCGGAATGGGACTCAACGCGCGCCTGTCCTTCATGATGGCGCAGGCAATCGCTCCTACCGGGGCCATGTTTACCTTCTTGGCGTTGCTAACCGGGGCGATGTGGGGGAAGCCGACATGGGGAGCCTGGTGGGTGTGGGATGCCAGGCTGACTTCTGAACTGATTCTGCTATTTCAGTATGCGGGCGTCATGTTGTTACGCACGTCGATGGATGAGGTACGCCGCGCGGACCGATCAAGTGCTGTATTCGCGTTGGTCGGGGTCGTGAACGTGCCGATCATCTATTTTTCCGTGCAGTGGTGGAATACGTTGCATCAAGGGGCGTCGGTCAGCATGGCCACGGGCTCGAAGATGGCCGCCACGATGTTGACCGCCATGCTCATCATGACGCTGGCGTTCTGGCTCTACAGCATCGCCGTCATCCTTGCGCGCGTCCGCTGTATCATGGTGGAGCGGGAATCCCTGCCCCTGTGGGAGGGAAAATCGACTGCGATTCAGGAAGCGGCGGAGGCTCGCTGATGCAGTGGGGAAGCGCGTCCGAATTCTTTGCGATGGGAGGGTATGGGCTCTATGTCTGGACCTCGTTTGCGGCCACGGCGTTGTGCATGGTGTGGGAAGTGTTGGCTTTGTGGCGCCGACGGGCTGCGACACGCGCTGAACAGCGGGCTGCGTTGTTAGGAGGCATGGATGAAACCGCGACATAAGCGTTTTGCCTTTATCGGTCTGGGGTTGGTTGTCTTAGGTGTGGCGACGGTGTTGATCTTGAATGCCTTCCAAAGCAATCTCGTCTTCTTTTTCACGCCCACGCAAGTGGTGAACGGTGAAGTGCCGCAAGGGCGGAGCTTCCGGATCGGCGGGATGGTGGAAGACGGGAGTCTTGTTCGCGAGAACGATGGGTTGACGGTTCGGTTCATCGTGACCGATACCGCAAAGAGGGTCCCGGTGACCTATAAAGGGATTCTGCCGGATCTTTTCAAGGAAGGCAAAGGCGCCGTGGCGCAAGGCAAACTCAACGGCGACGGCACGTTTGTCGCCAGCGAAGTGTTGGCCAAGCACGATGAAAACTATATGCCGCCCGAGGCGGCCGAAGCGCTGGCGAAGGCGAAGGCATCCGGGGCGCAACAAAGTAAGTCACTCGTGGTTCCTGAAGGTAGGAAAGATTCACTATGATTCCAGAGATCGGTCATTTCGCGTTGATTCTTGCACTGTGCGTCGCCGTGGTGCAGGGCATTCTCCCCATCTACGGTGCCGCCGTCGGGAACTCGGCGTTGATGGCTGTGGCGAAACCGGCGGCGCGAGGGCAGTTCTTCTTGGTGCTCACGGCGTTTTGCTGCCTCGGCTATGCCTTTGCCGACAAAGATTTCTCCGTGCTGTATGTGGCCGCGACGTCGAACTCCCAGCTGCCGCTGCATTATCGCTTGGCCGCGATTTGGGGGGCACATGAAGGATCACTCTTGTTGTGGACCTTCATCCTGACCATCTGGATGTTTGCCGTGACTCTCTTTTCCGCTCATCTTCCGGAAGCCACGCGTTCCCGCATTCTCGGCGTGATGGGCCTTGTCAGCGTCGGCTTTCTTCTGTTCATGTTGACGGTCTCGAATCCGTTTGAGCGGCTGATTCCCGCCGCTCCTGACGGGCGCGACCTCAATCCCCTGTTGCAAGACCCCGGGATGGTCATCCATCCTCCGATGCTCTATATGGGTTATGTCGGATTCTCGGTGGCCTTCGCCTTCGCGATCGCCGCCCTGTTGGGAGGCAACCTCGATGCGGCCTGGGCCCGCTGGTCCCGGCCATGGACCACCGTCGCCTGGTGTTTTTTGACGGTCGGCATCGCCATGGGAAGCGGGTGGGCTTACTACGAATTGGGGTGGGGCGGATGGTGGTTCTGGGATCCGGTCGAGAATGCGTCATTCATGCCCTGGCTGGCCGGCACGGCGTTGGTGCATTCACTGGCCGTGACCGACAAGCGAGGGGGCTTCAAGGTATGGACCGTCCTGCTCGCCATCATGGCCTTTTCGTTGAGCCTTTTAGGGACATTCCTCGTCCGCTCCGGTGTCTTGACCTCCGTGCATGCATTCGCCACGGATCCTAAGCGCGGTCTGTTCATCCTGGCTTTCTTAGCCATCGTCATCGGTGGGTCGCTGGCCTTGTACGCCTGGCGGGCGCCGCGTGTCGGCTTGGGCGGCAGTTTCGCCATGGTGTCGCGAGAAGGCCTGTTGCTGGCGAACAACGTGTTGCTGGTTGCGGCGATGGGGTCGGTATTGCTGGGTACGTTATACCCCTTGTTTCTGGATGCGTTGGATCTCGGGAAAATTTCGGTAGGACCTCCGTATTTTGATTCGGTCTTCGTTCCCTTGATGGCACCGGCCCTCTTCCTGATGGGAATCGGACCGCTTGCGAAATGGAAGAAAGCCGACTTGCCCGATCTTGCCAAGCGGCTGAAGTGGGCGTTCGGAGTGAGCGTGGCCACGGCGGTTGCGCTCCCGTTTATCATGGGTCAGTGGACTCCGCTGCTCAGCCTCGGGTTGCTGTTGGCCATCTGGATCGTGACAACGGCGGTGGTGACGTTGCGTGAACGGCTGGCTCATACCGCCGGCAGCGGACTGGGCCCTCAACTGGCCGGGATCTCTCGGTCGTACTGGGGGATGCTCGTGGCGCACGTCGGGGTGGCGGTCTTCATCGTCGGCGTCACGATGGTGAAGGGATTCGAGACCGAGAAAGACGTGCGGATGAACGTGGGCGAGACGGCGACGATCGGCGACTATACGTTCCGATTCGACGGGGCGCAGGATGTCGTTGGCCCCAATTATACCGCGGCCCGTGGAACCTTCTCGGTGAGTCGCGACGGTCGAGAAACGACGGTCCTCTACCCGGAGAAGCGACGGTATGCCGTTCAGAATCAGGTCATGACGGAAGCGGCAATCGATCCCGGATTGTTGCGCGATCTCTATGTGTCGCTCGGAGAACCGCTCGATGATGGAGCGTGGAGTGTGCGGCTCTATCATAAGCCGTTCGTGGATTGGATTTGGGGTGGATGCTTTATCATGGCGATGGGTGGCGCGCTCGCCATCAGCGATCGCCGGTATCGAATCGCATGGCGTCGGCAAGAGCCGGCCGTGCCTGCGTCGACCAGAGCGGCTAGGCGAAAAGTGGCATGAACCGGTTCCTCCTGCCGCTGTCCATTTTTATCGTGGTCGTGGTTTTTCTCGGGATCGGGCTCAGACTCAATCCTCGGGAAATTCCCTCTCCACTCGTCGGGAAAGCCGCGCCTGACTTTTCCCAGCCGCAGCTCTACGATCAGACCAAGCTGTTTTCGCCGGCCGATCTCAAGGGAAAAGTGTGGTTGCTGAATTTTTGGGCCTCGTGGTGTAGCGGGTGTAAGACGGAACATCCGGTACTCATGGAGCTGGCCAAATCCGGGGAAGTGCCGATCTACGGGATGGACTATAAAGACCAACGGGACGAGGCGATGAACTGGTTGAGCCGGTGGGGCAATCCCTACCCGGTGGTCGGAGTCGATGACGCCGGCAGGGTCGGTATCAACTACGGAGTCTATGGGGTTCCGGAAACCTACGTCATCGATAAGCAGGGCTTGATCCGTTATAAACAGATCGGGCCGCTGGATCCCGACACGGTCGCCAAGAAGATTATTCCCCTTGTGAAGGAACTTGAATCACAATGAACTGGTTGATCCTCAGCATGCTGCTGCTGTCCGGACAAGCGTGGGGCGGAGAAGCCAGGCCGCTGGCCGATGACCCGGCTGTCGAGGCACGGCTCAAGCATCTCGCCGTCGAGCTGCGATGTCTGGTCTGCCAGAATCAAACATTGGCCGATTCCAACGCCCCGTTGGCGGAAGACCTGCGCCGGGAAGTTCGGGACATGATCGCGAAGGATATGAGCGACGCCGAGATCATCGAATTCCTTACGGCGCGTTACGGAGATTTCGTGCTGTATCGGCCGCCGCTCAAGGCCACCACCACATTGCTGTGGATCGGTCCGTTCGTCCTCTTGACCATCGGAGCCACGGTGCTGGTGATCACGTTGCGGCGGCGAGCGAACAAGGTGGTCGCCGCACCGGTGACGGAAGAAGAACATCGACGAGTTGAACAATTATTGGCGGAAGGAGGCAAGCGATCATGACCGTGACATTTTGGGTGATTGTGTCCGCCATGACCCTGTCCATCCTTGGATTGTTGCTGCGACCGTTATTGAAACGTCCCGTGCAGACGGCAAACGAACGAGACAAAACGCTGCCGGTGTATCGGCAACAATTTTCCGAGCTGGAGCAAGATCGAGCCGATGGATTGTTGACGGATGAGCAGTACCAAACGGCGCGAACTGAGCTGGAACGTCGTGTGTTGGACGAGACGGGTGCAGCCGACGTCCATCCGGCTGCTCCGGAAGGATTCGTGAATCTCCGAGTCGTGGCGCTCTCCCTGGCGTTGATTATTCCGGCTTCCAGCGGCGTGCTCTATTGGACGTTGGGAAATCCTGCCGCGATGACGCATCCCGCGGTATCGGCTGCTTCCCCAGGTGGATCCGGCGATGATGTTCAGGTGGCGGACAGTTTGAACACCTTGATCGAGCAGTTGCGCAAGAAGCTCGAGCAGAATCCCAATGATCCAGTCGGGTGGGGGCTCTTGGCCAGGTCCTATATGGCGATGGAGCGGTATGCGGATGCGGTGCCGATTTTCGAGAGGGCCACGAAGCTTGATCCGAATAACGCGAGTTTGCTGGCCGACTATGCGGACGCGCTGGGTGTGCACCAAGGGCGCAAGCTGGAAGGAAGACCGGAGACCTTGATTCAAAAAGCCCTCAAGCTCGATCCGCATAATGTGAAAGCGCTGATGCTGTCAGGCACGATCGCTTACAACCGAAAAGATTTCGCGCGCGCGGCTAAGGAATGGGAAGAAGCTCACACCTATCTTCCTGCCGACGATCAGGAGTCCTCCGATCAACTCAAGGCCAGTATCGCTGAAGCCAAACGGCGCCTAGGCGGCGGTCCCAGCATGAATATGTTGGTCGCGAATCCGCCGATGGAAGAAGCCAAGCCGGCCAAACCGACGGCCCGACCCGGACAGTCTCGGGCGATCACGGGCAAAGTGGTGTTGGGGCCGAGTCTGGCCAACAAAGCATCGCTCCCGGATACCTTGTTCGTATTTGCAAAGGACGTCGCCGGTCCTCCGATGCCGGTGTCCATCGTGCGGGCATCGAAAAAAGATTTGCCCTTCACGTTTCGACTCGATGATTCAACCAGCCCTATGCCGTCGAGGAAATTGTCGGACATCGACACGGTGGTTATCGTTGCACGCCTGTCAAAATCCGGAAAGGCGATGCCTGAAAGCGGGGACTTGGAAGGCATGAGTCAGCCGATTAAACCAGGGACGGAAAATATCACTGTCGTCATCGATCGGGAACGACCCTAGATGTGATGAAATTCTTGCAATGGAATTCTTTTGTTCTCCGAATAATTGCGCGAGGTTCCAATGGTCAAGATCCATGTAAAATTGCTTGACACTCGCATAGGGCTAAGCTATATTTCGCCGCCATTCTTTTTAGAGAACTTGCTCAAATGAATCAGTATAAAAACAGAAGTGAGTCGAACGAACCTTTTATGAAAGCCAATGCGCACCGTCCATCAACGGAAGGAGTCAAACTGTGATGGTAAAGAACATGGTGAAGTATGCCCTGGTGGTCTGTGGCGTGTTCGCCGCCGCCCAGGCCCAGGCGAATTTCCCCACCGTGCCGAAGGAAACCTACGAGGCCCTGAAGATCGATCGATCCGCCTCGCCGAAGGAACTGTACGAAGCGCTCGTCAAGCGGTACATGGACCCCAACCAGAATGGGCAAGGGAAGGGGAAGTACGGGGACTATTGGCAGCCCGTTTCCTTCAGCAAGTATTTCGACCCCCACACCTTTTATAAGCCCCCGCAGGCGGTGAAGGAAGTCGCCAGCCGGGAGCAGTGCGTGAAGTGTCACACAGATGAATCGCCGGGCTGGGTGGCCGCGTGGAAAAAGAGCACCCATGCCAACCTGGACAAGATCCGCAAACTGACCCCGAAGGACGACACCTTCTACAAAAAGGCCAAACTGGAAGCCATCGAAGAGAATCTCCGGTCGATGGGCAAGTTGGGCAAGGGCGAGAAGCTGAAAGAAGTGGGCTGTATCGATTGCCACTTCGATATCAATACCAAGAACAAGGCCGATCACCGGAAGGACATCAAGCTCGCCACCGCGGATACCTGCGGCACCTGTCACTTGCAGGAATTTGCGGAGCGGGAATCCGAGCGCGACTCCATTACCTGGCCGAAGGATCAGTGGCCCAAGGGCCGGCCGTCCCATGCCTTGGACTACCGCGCCAACGTCGAAGTGGAAGTCTATGCCGGCATGCCGCAGCGGGAGATCGCCGACGGCTGCACGGGCTGTCACATCAATCAGAACAAGTGCGATACGTGCCACGCGCGGCATGAATTCTCCGTGGCGGAATCCCGCAAGCCCGAAGTCTGCGCCCAGTGCCATAGCGGAGCGGACCACAACAACTGGGAAGCGTACAATCTCTCCAAGCACGGGCTGAAGTATCAGCGCGACAAAGATCACTGGAACTTCAACATTCCCATCAAGGAAGCCATGGCCAAGGGTGCGGAAACCGCCCCGACCTGCCAATACTGCCACATGGAGTATCAAGGCAAGATCGCGCACAACGTCGTGCGGAAGGTGCGGTGGGCCAACTATCCCTTCGTGCCCGGCATTCGTGAGAACATCAAGACCGACTGGGCCGAGAAGCGGAACGATGCCTGGGTGAAGACCTGTACCAATTGTCACTCGGAAACCTATGCCCGAGCCTGGATGGAGTTCATGGATAACGGGACCTTCTCGGGTTTGGACAAGTATGACGAAGCCCATCATGTCGTCGAGGAACAGTATAAGAGCGGGTTGTTGACCGGGCAGAAGACCAACCGCCCGGCCCCTCCGGCTCCTGAAACCGATGGATTTGAAAAGTTTTTCCAGATCTATTGGTCGAAGGGGAATAACCCGGCGGCCAATGAGTTGAAATTGTTTGAAATGGCCGAAGATCACCTGGTGCAATTGCATGTCAGCTTGGCCCACCAATATTGGGGCTACACCTATACGGTGGGTTGGGCGGCGATGAACCGGGCTTATGTGGAAATCATGGACGATGACACCCGGCTGAAAGAAAAGTTGGATCTGCAAGCGCGGGTGGCCAAGCTCGAGGGCCAGATGAAGCATAGTGGGCTGGATCTGGACAGCGACAGCGGCAAGTTGTCGCTCGGCGGGATCGGCGGCGGCATGATGCTGGCCGGGACCCTGGCTCTCGCCGGTTGGCGGCGGCACAAGAAGTAGCAGTGAACGGGACGTCGTCACTGAGTGACTCGGTGTCACGTCCGTCCGGGCTGAAGATCCTCCCGTCACTGGGATTCCTCCTGGTGACGGGAGGTCTTTTTTTGCTCGGATGGTTTGCCTACCTTTGGTTTAAGCCGGCCCCTGCTCCCTACAGCTATCACTTGGTTGATGAAGGTAGCGTGAATAAGTTTGGGAGCCTCGGACTGCAGGACTGGCCGGAGTTACAAATCAGTAAATACGAAGTGCGAGTTCAGTCAGTAGATAAGCCGATTGCCATTGCTTATCGAGCCGGTAAAAAAGACGGTACGTCTGTCCTTTTAAACTGGGAAAATCTCGTTTCAGAACCGGTGGGATCGATGGGGAATGATCTGTCGGAACTTACCACGATTGCGACAGATATTACGAAACATGTACCGAAAGAGGCGGTGATCCTAGCCTGGTGGGACACCTCTCGACAACTCGGTCTTTTATCAGACCGGGATACCTTGTTTACGTCTCATCTGGGGAAGCCGCTCATTGCCCCCTCTTATTGGAAAGATCGTGCGAGTGTTATCGAGGAGTATGAACGTCAATTTTGGGGAACAGCCCGCTCCTCGGACGAAGATCTCAAATTCCAACGGTTTGTCGATGCATTGTCTTCGGATGCGAATAAAGGGGTTGCCATGCTTCGCGAACTGGTAGGCTCGCGAGACGCCTATATCGTGGTCCACCCCGCGGATCTCTACAAACTTGGGTTGATGCGGCCTGATCGAATGGACATTGCATTTAAAGACTTCCCATTAACCGGTAACGTCCATGGGCTTGCCGGACAGGTCAAGGCGTGGATGAAGGAGAATGGATACAATACCTATACGTTGCAATCCATTTCGGAAAAGGTCGTGCGTGCTTATTTTTTGAATGAAGGTAAAGACGGAAAAACTCTATTGGCTCATATGCTGCCGAATATGAACTCAACACCCATCGACTTTCAGGCGTTGCAATTGGTACACAAGCACGGTGGCTATTGGGTCTACAAGATACCGGCTGATTGAGACCTGTCCTGAATCGAACAATCACTAAAATATGAGGGTGGCAGTCTGGAATTCGCTCATGGTAAACTGACTCCGCTGATTGGGATTAGAGGACATGTTACCAGTACGATTTTCTAGTAGAATATATTCATGACAAAGATTACAGGTGTTATTTATATACTTACCGGAAAGGAGATGCCGTGAATCACCGCATAGTTTACACATTCGCCGCTGCTGCCGTATTTCTGGCCGTGGCAGGGACGGCTTGGGCGGAAGGGACATTCGAGGGACGAAAGAAATGCTTCAACTGTCATAAAGGTGAAGGTGAGTCATGGGAAAAGACTCTCCATGGTAAGGCAATGGAGTCGCTCAAGCCCAGCAGAGGCAAGAAGAAGGACGAGGCGATGGTCAAGGCCAAGCTGGACCCTAAGAAGGACTATACAAAAGATAAAGATTGCGTTGGATGCCATGTCGATGGGTTCGGTAAGGAAGGCGGGTACGTCATCGAAGAGCCGGAGAAATTCCTAACTGGTGTCGGTTGCGAGTCTTGCCATGGTGCCGGGAGTGATTACCGAAAGATCCATAGAAAAGCCGGTGAAGCTTATGAGAAGTCCCAGAAGACGATGGAGCGAGCCAACCTGGTTGAAGCGGGGCAAGATTTTGAATTCCAGGAAAAGTGTAACGCGTGCCATCTCAATTATGAGGGATCGCCGTGGAAAGGTGTGAAGAAACCATACACCCCATTCACTCCGAAGGTAGACAAGAAGTACGAGTTTGACTTTGAAAAATCCGTTCGGAACGACAAGGCGATGCATGAACACTTCAAGCTGGCCGGCACATTTACCGGGCCGCCAATGCCCAAGTTCCATGAAGAATTCCAGAAGAATGCCAAGCCGCCGGTGAAGTCAGACAAGGCTGGGGATGAATAACAATGCCAAAGCTTGGAACGTTAGCTGCTGGAGCCGTTCTTGGAATAGGGTTGATCACCGTCGTTTTCGGCGGTGAAGCCGCCATTTCAAGGACGGAATTTTGCATCAGTTGTCACTCGGAAATATACCCCTATGAGGAGTTGAAGAAGTCCTCACATTGGGGGGCTCTTGGCATGGATCCAGGGTGTAAGGACTGCCATGTACCTCAAGGGCTCTCAAATTTCCATAAGGCGATCTATACGCACGTGGTCGATGGGGTGCCGTTCCTCATCAAGGAATTCACCACGGACTATTCAACGGTTGAGAAGTTCAACGAACACCGGCCGGAAGCGGCCTACCGTGCTCGCATGAAGCTCAAAGAATGGGATAGTCTGACCTGTCGAGCCTGCCACAAGAATACGAAGCCGCCGGGGGCTTCAGCCAAAGCGGCACATGCCAAGATGCAAAGCGAGGGGGCGACGTGCATTGACTGTCATCAAAATCTCGTGCATAAAAAGGTACCTGAGCATGATCTCAATGCCAGCATTGCCCAAGGGAAGCCTGTAATAAAGGAAGTAAAAAAGAAAGCTGACGACGACGAAGACGAGAAAGACTAGCAGGCTCAGGCATAAGTGCGGCTAGGTCATCGCATCAGGACCGTATTCATTGAAAAGAATGCGGTCCTGATGTTGTTTTATGGAGATTGGGAATGGTGACAAGCGGGAGGCGGTCTATTTGGGAAGTGGTCCGTCGAGTCGAGAAGCCGTCTGCTCGTGTATTCCTGTGATCGCCCGTCGTTCAAGCTTCGTGCGCCATCGTGATGAGAGAGGCACACAATTAGCAAGCTCTCTCGCCGCCTGCCTGTCATTCAACCGATGATGCATGACCTGGTTTGCTGCGGACACCGTCCACCGGGGATACGGTCGGTCCACTAACACCAAGTCGCTCCCTGCCCGAACATGTCCTTCACGGAGCACTCTGAAATACCAACCAGTACGACCCGTTTCCTGAACACGAAGAGCCAAATCCTTTACCCCCCAACGGCGTGCCAGCTTCCAACAGGGTTGTCTGGGCTGTGAGACTTGCACACGAGATTCCCCGATTTCAAACACGTCGCCGATACAGATGTCACTCTCCAATGCGCCTTCGGTTGTAAAATTTTCTCCGAACCCACCTGCTTGAAGATTCGTCAGTCCTATGGTTTGAGTCCAATAAGGGTAGTGTTCACCTGGGTAGACATTCACCGCTTTATCAGGTCCACCATGATTGTCTAAATCCGCTTGCCCGTCTCCATCGAGGTTGAGACGTCCAAGCCATAGGGATGCGGTCGTCGGATGCTTAAAGAAGCCGGTCGTCCATCTCTGATCATGTGGGTCAGCTCCTTCGACAATCCCGACAGTTTTAGGCAGGCCGACCTGTAGCGATATGACTCGTATCCGTTTGTCTCCTGCCACGCTGACCTCCGAATAGAGCGTCGATCCGCTCACTCACGACGTGAGGGCTTATGAAGCGATGAAAGCTCGACAACATAACGCTTCATGTGATGCATAGGTGCCATGGTCGGAATCAATGGTTGACCGGCCGAGACCAGAAGAGAGTGAAGAATGGTCCGAGTTTTATGCGGCGGTCCATGCGGTTTCTTTGTGAAGACGTTCGTATCATTTGACACGGCGAGTTCGTTTGTGGAGCGCCGTAGAGGTGTACCATTGAGAGACACGCCGGAGCCAATGGAGTGCAGGCCCTGCTCCTCCTATCGCAACCGCATCAACGAGGCAGTACCAGGCACCGACTCCACTTGGGGGATTGCCTTGCGGCCATCCCAGTAAAGGATCAATGGCGGCCCACTTCCAAGCGCCGACCGCGGTGCCGATCAGTTCCAGCCAGGTCGTAATAAAAAAAGCCGCCAGATAGACCATGGGGGATCGCCCGATCAGCAGCCAGACCAAAAATACGGAAAACAACAAGGCTCCAACCCAATCTCCACGATCGGGATAGCCGCTGATGCCCCAGAGGGACCACGTTCCCCATACCCCGATCACAAAGAGGGCGATTTTCACGGGGTAACGAACAAACAAGGCCGATCGTGCGAGTGCCACAGCGGTCAAGTACACCATCCCGTGACCTGGCGGAACATAGGCGGGCACATTCTCGAACCGGTATGTGTATCCCCCCATGTAAAGCGAAGCGAAATGCTCCCCAATAGTCGCAAACAGCACGGCAATGATGACCTGAACCTTGGTTTCTCGACTCTCACCGAGCAGCAAAATACCGAGAAAAATCCATGCAAACGTACCGAGCATTTGTTGGCGTTCCACGCTTGCGCCGATTTCCATTAAACAGCTGACCCCCACGCTGAAGAAGGTAAAGGCGGCAATTCCATAGTCCCGCAGTCGATGGGCGTCAATGGTGTCGGCGGTGGGGAAATGTCGGATGGCAATCCGGCCGATGGTGTCGAATAACTGCGAAGGAGCGGAGGAACTTGAAGGGGCGTCCATGGATCAAGTGGAGTGTATCATGAGGAAGCCCGTGGCCGAGCCACGAAGAAGCGGTTTGTTTTAGTGGCTCTCTCGCCAAAAGCCAGTGCTATCATACAGAACCATTGACGGCAGAGCAAGGTTTGACAACGTGGCGAGGTTGTTCCAGCCAATCCACTATAAAATGAGGCTTCAGACGGATGACTCGGACACGCTACGTGTCTTCTGAAGATGACACTGGAGAAGAGAAAGAGAGGAGAGGGGACACATGGGACTGGTGCTAAATGGGGGAAAACAAAAACGCCGACCCGCCTGGCCATCTTGCGATGGGGCGGATCGGCGTCTTGTCAGTTGCGCGTGACTCTCTAGGCGCCCAGTCGTGTGAAGACTGGGAGAACCGGCGCCCAGATCGGGTTGATGAGCCGTTCACCCTTGTCGGTCCAGGACATCAACAGCCCTGCGAAGCGCTGATCCGGGTCGTGGAGGATGTCCACTAACCGCTGCACTTCCCAGAGAACGTCCTTGGACTCGACCTTGATGTCGACGGTCTGACCAGGTTGAATCGGAGCTTCGTTATCCATTGTCAAGCCGGCTTGTGCGACCAGCTCTGGTGGATAATTAGGATCGAGCTTAGCAGCCCCAACCTTGTTGGTAAACCGGATACCTGCCGTAGTGAATTCTCCGATGGTGACCGGTTCCGTGCCGTTATTCGTCGCATGAAGAGTCATGCGCAAGGCACGACCCGGAACATCGTACTCAGCATGAGTCACTTCAACCATCAACGGGTTCGGCTTGACCGGCAGCGGTTTTACCTTGGTTTCACCGGCCTGAAGTGGCACGGTCACCGGATGCCGTGCATCTGCAGCCAGATACCCGACCGTCACGACGACCAAGGTGAAGATCAGCACCGCCGTACCAACCTTCCGGTCGATTGGGTCAAGGAGAATCTCATCTCCATAGGCCGCCAACACCCGCGCACGAACCAGGTACATCGGCCGAATCATGAAGAAGCCGACCCAGAAGATGGCCACTGCGGCCCAGAACAGGTGCCACATGATTCCCGTTGCCGTGCCCATGGTCTCTGAATCGAAGGTTTCACCGGTCAGCGTCTTAATCGGATTGGTGAAGTCTTCATATCGACCCGTGATATCCATCCATCCGCCAGGTCCTGCGATCGGACCCGCATCCTTGACGGCAAACATCGGATGAAGATGGTGGTGGCCGGGGAGCCGAGCTTTCAATGTGACGACGTATTCGTAGTCACGCCCGATTTCCATTGGCCCCGAGACGAACATCGGTGTTCCATTGACCTTCGAGCTCAGACGCACAAAGACGGAACTTGGAGAACCGACGTTGATGAAGGTACGGTTGGGTTTCACGACCGCACGAGGCCAGTCCTCGGACAAGTGAAACTTACCTTTCAGTTCCGTCACGTCATTGACTTTGGTCGATTTTCCGACCCATTCGGTGTCATACCAGTTCACGGTACGCATCCGCAGGAACGGTTCCTGTGAACGCTCACCGTGTGCAAATGCGGGAGTGATATCGACAACAGGCGTAAGTGCCAGCGTCGCCGCCCCGCAGATGCCCATTACCCAGAGTTTAAAGGTGTGTTTGGCGTTCATGCTTTCCCCCCGATTTTTGCTTTGTCCTGGTTCGCCAGCGTTGCATAGGCAAACACGTCGTACACTTTCGTGGTCCGCTGTCTGTCATCCGTCAGGTAGAAGTAGGACGTGCAGAAGAACTTCCCGAACTGCCACCACAGGATGTACATCAACGACGACGCGAACGCGGCAAAGAAGGATGAGATCATGGTGCTGTGACCGCCGAAGGTCCGCAGCGAGCCCACCTCGATCATCCGGATGTACTCAGGAGTACCGGTACGAACGTACAAGAAACCCATATAGTCCGCCCAGGACAGCAAGGTGCCATCGACGACGAGCGGCGTATGGCTATAGGCAAAGATGGCCCAGTTGGTCGGATAGAACAAGGCTGCAAACATCCAGGCCCCAATGACCGCCGTCAACGTCCAGTTCCTGGTCAACAACAAGGTAATGTCCAGGACAATCGCGCTCGGAAGCAACGTGGCCGGCATCACGAAGTTGTAGGGATAGTTGGACCACCACCACCAGGCGGCAACGATCGTCACCCATTTACCGGCCAGAAGGGCCAGGATGCAGATCGTCGCTCCAAATGGCTGCCGATAGTTCACCCAATTGTAGTACTGGAGCGCCGCACAGAACGTGATCGCCGTGATCGGGGTCACGATCGGCCACCATTGACGATCCTTCCAATCCAACCAGAAGTCCCAGTCCCCCGCCAGCAGGTCGAAGTGCATGTGGAAGGTTCCGACGATGGTGACAAACAAAATCGGAATGAAATAAATGTAGTCGATGTGCCTGGACATCGCCACGCCTTCAGGCGGCAGCTTCGAAGCCTTAATAATCTCATCGGTTCTAAACGTAACTGACATCCTCCGTCATTCCAGCCGAGACGGCGGGTCCGGGCTGCCGGGCCCGCCGCTTCTTATGGACCTAAATTTAGACCTCCCGCCTCTGTTTTACCTTCGGTCATATAGTTGGCTATCAATTTTATTCAGTATCCCGCCTTCGCGTTGGGGTTCACCTGGCTGGGGAACGGATCCAG
>LVWS01000001.1:52731-108952 GCA_002083365.1 Nitrospira sp. SG-bin1
ACCAGAACGCATGGCCCCACTCGTTGAGTCCGACATTCGGCAGAATGAACATCGGCCCCACTATCGCCGCGACTAAAGCGAACGAGGTCGCTTGGCTATACAGCGGCAACCGCGTCTGTGCATACAGATAGCTCGCCACCCCGCACGTGATGTACAGCGGGAACGTCCCGTAGAACGCCACGATGTGGCTCGCCGTGAAGCTCGTGTCCCGGATGATCACTTGATGCCACGCCGCATCCTGCTCCAGTGTGTAGCTGCCCGCGTAGTACACCCCCCAGATGTAACACACCAACCACCCCATCCAGTAAAAGTACCGCTTCAGCTCCAGCTTGTGGTCCAGGTTCGCCAGGTTCCGATCCCGCGTCACCCAGATCCACCCGATGGTCACGGCAAAGAAGACGGCATTGGCCAAGATGTTAAACCGCCACAGCCCCATCCACACCGAGTCAAATTCCGGGGTCATCGAATCCAACCCGTGCGAGTACCCGAACGCCCGCTGATACAGCACCCAAAATACCCCGATCCCTAACATCGCCAACCAGCCGATCTTCACCGGCTTCGAATCGTACCACTGCGAGATGTCATACCCCTTATCATGTGTTGTTGCTGTCTGAGGTGATGCCATGCTTAGACCCCCTTTTTCGGACAATGCTCCTTCCCTAACCCCTAGCCGCCGTGAACAATGCCTCCTTTCGTTGAAAGAGCGGCCAACCCGTCTAAGATCTAACAAAGCACCGCTTCGTGTGCCATAAGGCACTTGCCTAAAGGATGTAAGGAAATTCCACTGGATGGAACGGCAAGGAAAGCAGGGAAATGGAATCGGTTATTCGGATGAAGAAGTGAGGCCGTGGGCGAGGGCGTATTTGGTCAGTTCAGCCGTCGTATGGAGACCCAGCTGTTCCATCAGCTTCGACTTGTGATACTCGACCGTCTTGGGAGATAAACCAAGCGTTGAAGCGATTTCTTTGAGAGTCAGCCCCTCGGCCACGAGCTGTAAGATTTCTCGCTGTCGCACCGGCAAGCGCCCCTCGCCGTCAGTGTCCGGCTCAGTGTCGGAGATCGCTGATTGGACAAGATTTTTTGCAATCAATGAGGTGACGTAGTAGTTGCCCTTCATCACCGCATCAATGGCCTGTAACAGCTCAGACCCCGCCGACCGTTTCAGCAGGTAGGCGGATGCCCCAGCCTTGAAGGCTTGATTGACATAGTCCTGATCTGCATGGACAGTCACAAAAATCAAACGAGCCTGAGGGAGCATCTTTCGCAAACGACGGGCCGCATCAAGGCCGTTCAGTCTGGGCATCGAAATATCCAAGACTACGAGGTCCGGCCGCAATCGTTTCGCCGCATCCAGCAAAGACCGACCGTCCTCCGCGGAACCTACGATCTGACAATGTTCTTCCAGCAGCTTTTTGAACCCTTCCAGCACTAAAGCATGGTCGTCCGCCAAGAGTACGCGGGGCTTGCTCATGCACGCTCCTGTTTGAACGGCACCCAGGCACAGATACGTGTTCCCTGCCCCAGTGTCGACTGTATATCGAAGGACCCAGCAACCAAGGAGACGCGTTCCTTCATGCTCAACAAACCGAGGCTTCCTCGCCGGCCGCCGTCACGATTTACGTCGAATCCCACTCCATCGTCGCTCACCATAAGCTGAAGGCCGTTTTCCACTCGTCGAAGGTCGACGCGGACGTTCTTGGCCTTGGCATGACGAGAAATATTCGCCAAGCCTTCTTGTGCGACGCGGTACAAGCAGGTGACGAGGCTTTGCGCCAAGTGTTGTGGTATATCCTTTCCTATGAACTGGGCGTCGATACCGGTGCGGGTCTGAAAGTCGTCGACGAGGCGCCGAAGCGCGATGGATAAACCCAGATCATCAAGGACGGACGGGTGAAACTGATGGGCCAGGCGGCGAACATCTTCGGAGAGCTCGACGATACGGTTCTGAATCGTATGTATCGTTCGGACAGTACCGATAGGAGCGTCCGAGAGCTGCTGCTCCAACATTTCAATGTCGATGGACAAGAGCGCCAGGCGTTGATTGATGTCGTCATGCAGATCCCGAGAAATCCGCCGTCTCTCCTCCTCCTGAAGGCGAAGCAGCTGCGAGGCAAGCAGTCGAAGGTCCCGTCTGTTCGCTTCGAGCGATTCTTCGGTATCCATCCGTTTTGACACCTCGCTGACGAGTGCGTTCTTGACGGCCATAAGTTCTTCGCTACGGGCATGGAGGCGCGCAGCCCAGCCCTCGTCGAGCCGCTGAAGTTCCTCCTCGCGTTCACGGCGTTGTAAAAGGTACCAAATGGGCAGTCCGATCAGCGCCATGCCGAAGACCCGAGTGACTAAGGGTCTCCACACAGGTTCATCAGAAGCTTGAGGTGAAATGGTGGTAATATTTTCCGTTGTCACCGACGTGAGAGCTTTTTCAACTTCAAACGGCGTCGATAGTTGATGTGGAAACAGCGACAAGAATGATTTCGCCACTTCTGTGGGGAAATGGAAGATCAGCAATCCGACCATCAATACATGGATACTGCCGATAAGAACCCAGCTTCTAGCTCGCGATACAGGCATGGACCGACCTCCCACTCAAATTATCCTCTTTCAGGGTCGTCCAATCAAGGAGGGACAGGTATAGAGAGACTACGGTCTTCTAAACTGATCAGCCCGCAAAAGGCAGCTTACCGTTGTTCATGGTTTCATACGCCTCCGCAATGGTCACCTCCACTGAGTCGTAAGGCGGTGAACACTGACGATCTCCATACCGGACAGCGGTCTTGATCCCGCTCCATTTTTGCTGGCCGCTAGACAGTGAAGTCGCCCCGAGTATAATGACATCCATTCATGCGTATGATTGGAATTCCGGTACTGCTCCTCGGCCTCGCCACTCTCTTCCTGTATCCGGCAACGTCTCGGGCTGGGACGAGTTATGAAGAGGATCTCAAGCAATTGGCGGACGGCGTGACTGAAGGGGCGGCCAAGGCCAAGAAACACCGGCTCGCCTTTTTGGACTTCACCGATTCCAAAGGGAGCCCGACGCCGATCGGACAGTTCCTTGCCGAGGAACTTGCGACACAGGTCATGGTATCCGGTGAAATGACGGTGATCGATCGCACGCTCACGAACTCGACCCTGAAGAAGATGCGTGTGGACCAGGTGGACTCGGCCCATGCGAAGGCCCTGCGACGTGCGGCCAAAGCGATCCGCGCCGATGTATTGGTGGGCGGAGTGATCACCGAAACTCCCGAGGGTCTACAGGTCACGGTACGGCTCATCAATCCGTCGGATGCCCAGCCGATCGGCGCCACGCGCGGGATGCTGCCCAAAGCCGGCCCCTTGAACTCCTTTTTTAAGAAGGAAGAGGCTCCGCAACCGATCTTGAAAGTTGAAAATCCTCTGGAAACTCCCCCTCCGGCAGGTGTGGGGACGCATCGGAACGAGTACTATGAATTGGTGGTCAGGTCGATCGAACGGCAGACCGTCCGGGCCAAGATGGACCTCACCGTCGAAAACGTCTCACGCCGCGACATGAAACTGCTGTGTCACTTGCAGGACACGGTTCTGACGGACGAACATGGAACGACGTGGCACCAGGGCATCGAGGACAATCGAGAAGGTCTGTGTGCCCGCGGACTCGAACTCTCCCCGCGCCGGAAAGAACGCGCCGTCCTCATGTTCACTGGTTCACCGGAGACGGCAGCCACTCAGTTCACGCTGCATTTTCGTGAGAGGTTGCCCAGACGAGACGCGTCCTTCACCATCGAGGGGTTGAAGGCTGGCTCGTCGTCGGAAACTCCGCAAACAATAACGCCCTACGACAACAGATAAAGGATCGTCATGTCGAAAACGTTGAAACAAGTACTCACCATTGCCGGCTCGGATTCCGGCGGCGGCGCGGGGATCCAGGCGGACATCAAATCCATGTCCGCCAACGGGGTGTTCGCCATGTCCGTCATCACGGCGATCACGGCTCAGAATACGGAAGAAGTGACCGATGTCCTCGAATTGCCTCCGGCCATCATCGCCTCGCAGATCGATGCCGTCTTCGACGACTTCGACGTGGCCGCCGTCAAGACCGGAATGCTGTCCTCGGCCGCCATTGTCGAAGTGATCGTGAAGATGTTGAAACCTCAAAACGTGGTGAACCTGGTCGTGGATCCGGTGATGATTTCGAAGAGCGGTCATTCGCTCTTGCAGCCGGACGCGATCGAGGCGGTGAAGACGCAGTTGCTTCCTCTGGCCCTGGTCGTGACACCGAACGTGCATGAGGCACAGCAACTGTCGGGAATTGACATCGCCTCGTTGGCCGATGCCCGGCGCGCGGCCAAAGTGATTCATGGATTCGGATGCAAGCATGTCTTGATCAAGGGCGGCCATTTACTCAATGAGCGGGCGACCGACTTGCTCTATGACGGACGTTTTTTCAACGTCTTGAAGGGGGAATTCATCGAAACCCGCCATACGCATGGCACCGGCTGTACCTTCGCCTCCGCACTGGCCGCTCATCTTGCAAGGGGGCGATCGGTGTTGGACTCCGCGCAGGCCGCCAAGTCCTATGTGACGGAAGCCATCCGGCATGGCTTGGCCATCGGCCACGGACAAGGGCCGACGGACCATTTTTATTTTCTCGACCGATAACCGTATGTCGATGCTCGTACGGATTCCCCCACTCACGTTCTGCATCGCGGGTCTCAGCTGGCTGATCCTTGCGTCGATTCTCGGCGTGGCGACGTTGGTCGGACTGGTACAGGGGACCCCGTTGCCGCCGTGGGTCGGGGCGCTCCATGTCCACGCGGTCCTGGTGGGCGGTGTCGCCCAGATCATTCTCGGCGGATTTATCATGCTTACCCCTCCGCCTGGTTCGGCACATCGAAAAGAACCGGACTCCCATCCCCTCGCATTTTGGGCGCTGAACGGCGGGGTGGTGGGAATGCTCACGGGGTTTTGGTTGCACCAGCACATCGTCATCGGTGTGGCCGGTGCTGTGGTGATCGCCGCATTTATCTCCATCATCTACGGCATTTGGATCCGAGCGAACCGTGCCTGGAGGCTCTCATTCAACGAATCTTGGTGTTACGCCCTCTCTCTCTTCTGCCTCGTGGGCGCATCGGTTTGCGGAGAAATCATGGCGCTCGGATTCGTGCCGGCTTTCTACGGCTATGCGCGGCTCGCGCATATTCACCTGGCGGTGCTCGGTTTCGTGGTTGTAGCCATCATCGGGATGGTGCAGCATCTCCTGCCGACAGTCTGGAACCGGCCGCACATGCATCCCCGGCTTGCCCGCCTGGGCATGATCGTGATGCCGATCGGCATGGCCGTCTTAATCGGTGGATTTCTGAACTCTTCGGTCCCGATCGAACTGGCCGGTGGCGGCATTCTACTCATCGGCGGGTTGCTCTGGACCGGCAATGTGGTCCGAACATGGCTCTCTTCCCCTCCGACCGGCGGCGCAGCTTCGGACCATCTCTTCATCAGCACCTTCTTTCTCATCTTTACCATCACGCTGGGCGAGCTTGTCGGTGTCAATCGCCTCTCGGATCCTCCCGTCCTCCCGTACGGGAAGTTGCACCTGGTCGCTTATACCCATATG
This sequence comes from Nitrospira sp. SG-bin1, assembly GCA_002083365.1. Classification (NCBI taxonomy): domain Bacteria; kingdom Pseudomonadati; phylum Nitrospirota; class Nitrospiria; order Nitrospirales; family Nitrospiraceae; genus Nitrospira; species Nitrospira sp. SG-bin1. The sequence continues at coordinate 58,319 of LVWS01000001.1, forward strand.
ACGTTCGTCGGCTTCATCATGAACGCCGTCATGGGCGCGTGCTCCTATTTCATTCCCGTCACAATCGCCGCCGGCCGCGTCCCCAATGCCAAGAAACGCGGGTTGTATCTGGATCAACTCCACGCGATCATGAACCATTGGAGCACCGTTCAAATCGCGTCGCTCAGTCTGGGAACCATGGGACTGGGTCTCATGGCCGCCTTGACGTGGAATGTGCCGCTGGCTTCCATCTACATCCGTATCGCCATCTGGACCAGTCTCGGCCTCCTCATGACCGGCTTGATTCTCTTTGCAGTCAAGCTGACCTTGATGCTTACCAATAAACCGGACTCGCTTCGGAGCGGACAGACCTCCACCGACGAACTCAAACTCACGGCCTGACCGTCCGACGGACCGACCTTCTTTCCTGACCTCGGTCGCGGACTCTGCTACAATCCCCGCGTGGAAAAACGATTCTCGTTTCTCGATCCCCACGGTCATCGAGTCTCCGCCATCTTGACCGTCCCCGACGAAGGGACGGACAAGCTCGCCGTTTTGTGCCATGGATTTATATCGTCGAAAACCAGCTCGACCAACAATGCCTTGACCCGCATGCTGATCGACCACGGCATCGCCACCTTTCGCTTCGACTTCTTCGGCCAAGGGGACAGCGAAGGCCCGTTCGATCAGATCACCGTCAGCTTGGCGGTTGAACAGGCACATCGAGCGGTCGATCTCATGAACGAAAAAGGGTATCGGCGCATCGGCCTGATGGGATCGAGCTTCGGCGGTCTGGTCTCGATTCTGACCGCTTCACAGCGGATGGACTTAGTCTGCCTTGCCTTGAAATGTCCGGTAGTGGATTTTCCGGAGGAGCTGCGGCTGGAGTTTGGCGAAGAAGAAATGGCACGATGGCGGAAGACCGACACGATTCCGAACATCATGGGCGGTCCCAACCGAATCGCGCTTCGCTATGCGTTTTATGAAGACGCCCTCCGGCAGATCGCCTATGCCTCAGCACGATCGATCGCAGCCCCGACCGTCATCGTGCAAGGCGACAAGGACGAGCATGTCCCGCTTCATCAAAGCCGGCAGCTGTACGACGCGCTGCAGGTCGAGAAACACCTCGAGCTGTTGCCTGGCGCCGACCATCAGTTCACGAAAGGGGAAGATTTTAAACGAATGACGAACGTGATAGCGGACTGGTTGGTCGGCCATCTCGCTGAACAGTAGTTCGAGTGACGCCTCTCAGCAGGCGCTGCAGGAACCTTACCGGTGGCGGGGCGACTACACTGCCATGACCTGACCCTCCTCAAGAAACGAGATTCGTTCGATACCAAACCGACTGATTTCCGCTTCGATCTGTGTTTGGAAAGCGGGCTTCATATGGTAGGCGTAAACGGGCAGATCGGGACGCCCGAGCTTTTGAAACTCCTTGAAGAACAGCGACGGAGTCAGGTGTTTTGATTTCTTGGCCAATCCTTCCAGCGTGTCGGGAAAGGATGATTCAATGAAGGCGGCCTTGAGGTTGGGGGTGGTTCGGCCAAGATGCCAGATCTCCTCGGTTTCATGCGTATCTCCGCTATAGAGCAAGGCAGCTCCCCGGTCCTTCACGATGTATCCCACGGTGGGGACTGTATGGTTGACTGGAATTGGAATGACTTCGAGATGGCCGAGCGTGACGGGTTTTCCCGGTTCTAGAACCAGCGCTTGCAAGACCGCGTGCTTCTTGTCCGGCACCTTGAAAAAGTTCGGATAGACCTTGTCGTTAAACACATGGTCCATCAATCCTTGAATCACCGGCTCAGTGGCCGCCACGATGAGCGGGTCGGTGAATTCTTCGGCGAGATTGTCGACCAACGTCGGGAGCCCCTTGATGTGGTCGAAATGAAGGTGGCTGAGCAGTACGAACCGGACGCGTTGCTGTTCCGCCAAGGTGAGCCGTGCTCCGATCGTTCCGGCATCAAGGAGGACGGAGTCATCGATAAGGAATCCGCAACTCTCCTGACGAACCGACCGCTCCGTTCCACCCACGAGGCAGTCCGCCCCGTGGCAACCCAACACTCGAATCTGCATGTGAAGACGACTATGCCAAATTATGTGGCCGGCTACCAGGAGACTGCTTCATGCTTGGTAGGATCTTGCGATCACTTACATCATGCCCCAGCCGGAGGTGCTACCATACCATACTGGTCTTCCCTCTGTCATTGTCCAGTGCTTGGCTTTCTGATGTAAAGAGTCCACTGCGAGTCCATTATTTATTTATTAAGCCTCGTCAAGACACGGCTTTTGGGTCACGCTGATCAGCTTGGGTGCATCCATAAAGATTCAGAGTATCCAAAAAGATTCTGAATCTGTTTGAGCACAATTCAGTTCACCTGCATCGCCTAACCGTTCCGCAGCCTCGAAATCCTCAGAAATACCAACAATTCAATTCAGGCTCGCTTCCTGCGCACCCAGCCGCTACTCGGAAGCGGCCATCTTATGCTTGCTCACCTTTACAAGACCATTTTGGAAAGCAGTGATGAAGTCATCGTGGAAGGCATAATAGCCTTCACTCTTTCGTAGGGGTTGAAAATGCTTGCAGTGCATGTGAGAGTCCCGGCCTCAATCGCTCGGTCTATACTGGTATTTTATTCGTATTCCTTGCATTTACTTGTGTCAACAATATTGACGGCCTATTGACGCGATCGAAAGGATGGCTTCAAGTGGCAATGGGTCTCCTGATCGGCGGGCTTTTCTTGACACCGGCTCATTCAGGTACAGACTCACCTTCGACTTTGATTCAGATAGTGGGAGTACCTGCAGCCGTCATTACTCCCATCGGAGCCCATTCCTATTCCTCTACCGAGCGAAACGCCGGCTACCTTCTTCAGGACGCTGCAGGTGTCGGGACTAACCCTGCCGGGGTTACTGCTCAAAACGCTCCCAACGCAATCGCTCAACCTTTGAGCGCAAACACGACTGGATCTGGAAACCGCCGACAGGCGCAAGAAACAGAAAGACTTTCCGCGAAACGAGTCTTCTAACCTGGGAGGTCCCTATGAACTATCTCCGGTGGGTGGGATTCATGCGAAGTCTACTGATCGTCGGAGTGCTGGGAGCTGTGGTCGCTCCGCTGTCTTCTGAAGCCGCGCCGGCGTCGAGTCCACCGACGATCACGCTCCAGTTGGATAGCGGGACCGTGGTGACGATCAATACAACATTATCATCGACATGTGTCACAGGCTATAACTACTGCTACACCATTCCTACCGGTCAAGTGGTCACCGGCACCAATGGCAGACAGTACAGGCTCGATCCGAACGGTACGCCGAGGGTGCGGATCGCCGACAAGAATGGCCTGGATAAGATGTCGCCCACCGGGTTCAAATTGGTCCCAGTAGGCTCCTGGCCGAACACCGAAGTACATACTCTGACATTAACGGTAAAGCATACATTTAACGCCACCACTGACGGCCCCACGGGTGCCACCATCAATACGGCTAATGCCGGGCTTACTACATGGGCCCTGAGGAGTGCCGGCGAGTTCAATGCGAACAGCGGGTCCGACCCAGTCAACAATAAAGTAACCTTAACGGGGACGGGAATCTTTAGTGGCTCGACGAGCGTAAACATTTTGAGTACAAGTGGTACCAAAAATCGCAGCCCGCTGACTTTTACAATCGCTGGCCCCGCTGCCACGGCCGACATCAACTGGGGCGGTCTCAACAACCTCGACATGGGAATGGAAGACCCAAGCTATCCGCAATTTAACTGCAGTAGTGCCAGCGCAACGGGAGCATGCAGACCGACCGTCACGCAAAAATTGGTGGCCACGATCAGTGGCCCGGACACACTGAAAGTACTGTCCGGGCCGCTCGATGTATTTGGCGCATCATGCAGCCTAACGTTCAGCGCAGAGGAACTCAAACAGGTCAAATTTCTAAAGTTCGCGGTTAGTGTTTTTAAAGTTCTTCTCCCCCACATCCGCAAACCAGATTTACGCGAATACATAGTCGACTTAATAAGCTATTTGGAAAGGATTATTCTTACGACACAGACCCCCCCTTCAGATCCAAACTGTCCGGGAGCGAATGTTGTCACTTTTCATGCAGCGGTGGAGCAGGCCGCCGATGGGTTGGTTATCATATCGGACAACTCTTCCCCAGGAGTTCCCGCACCCCTTCATTATTACGCGGTGATCGACGCGCCCGGCTTGAATTGGGGTTCGGCAAGAGAGGCGGCCCAAGGTCTGAGCACAGGGGGGAATAGCTGCGACTTGGCCACCATCACGTCGGCGGCTGAACAGGCGATTGTCAATGGCCTGTTACCGGACCCAAGTGAGTTCCCAGCCGAACCTGCTCAGCAGTACTGGATTGGCGGACTCCAGACAAGTGAATCGTCAGAGCCTGGTGGTGGTTGGCAGTGGATCAACGGCGAAGGCATGTTCTGGAATAATGGTCCAGTTAATGACATGTTTGCGAACTGGGGGAATACCATTCCTCCGGGATTACAGCCAGACAACGCTTGCAGCGACTCCGGCTGCCAGAATCACTTGTCCTTGGATCACCGCTACGGGTGGGGCTGGGACGACAATGATCAGTTCCTTAACGGAGTAATTCGTGGCTATGTGACTGAAGGTACTGCAGGTCTTTGCGTGCCGCCGGTGATTGATTAGAGGGCTCCGGTTCCATCGTAGGGCCGTGGCACAGTCGCAACGAGAGTCGGCATGCAAGGCGCGGGCTCTATCGGATACGAACACGCTTCGGTTTTTTCACAGCGAAGTGGGGAGCAGCGATCGCTGCTCCCTTTGCCACGAACGGGAGGAGAATATGGATGCACGCAAGACGCCGTTGCAAATTCCTACGTCCAGGAAGCAGGCTGTTCTGTGGGCGTGCCTCCTCATCATGGAACTGATTTCGTTGTCACCATCAGTCGGTGACGCACAGGTGACCACGAACATTACCTCCTCCGGTCTAAATACCCAGGTTAATCACGCTGGCAATTCGTTCAATATCACTGGGGGCACCAGACCAGACAACGGCCCCAACCTCTTCCACAGTTTTGGCAACTTCAGTGTGGGCGGAGGGGATATCGGCAACTTTTCCAACAATACGGGTCTTCCAACGTCGAACATCCTCGGTCGTGTCACGGGCGGCACCATCTCAAACATCGATGGCACGATTCAAACCACCGGGTTCGGCAGCGCCAATTTATTTTTGATGAATCCATCGGGCATCGTCTTGGGCCCGGGGGCGTCGCTCAACGTCGGTGGATCGGTCAGTTTTACGACAGCGCAGTACATACGATTACTCGACGGTCTTTTTAATGGCGCATATTTTTATGCCAACCCCACCAATGACGGCTTGGCGAACAGCATCCTGACCATCAACTCGTCCGCCTTTGAATTTCTCTCCGCCTCCCCTGCTGGATATGGATTTCTCACGGCGCCCGATCCGAATGCCACGATCACAGTCCAGGGCAGTGCACTCTCCGTTCCCTCAGGGCAAACGATCTCATTAGTCGGCGGAAAGGTTGTGATCGAAGGCGGGGCCAACCTGACTGTGCCAGGCGGCAACATCAAGCTGGCGACGGCCGCGTCGCCAGGCGAATTCGATGCCACGACGCTCGGTTCGCTTCCCAATACGGATGGGACTTCGTTTACCTCATACGGTTCGGTGGCCCTTGCGTCGGGGTCCAGTATCGACGTGCATGGGGCAAGCACGGTTTTCATCAAAGGCGGGCAACTTGTACTCTCCATCAACGATGCCACGCTCTCCACGTCAGAAAATCCAGCCCCCGGGAATACGATAGAACTCCGTGGCGGCAGTTCCCTCAGCACGTCGAATTCGGGATCAGATCCTGGCGCCGACTTACAGCTCATCGCCTCACATGTTCGTCTGGCGGATGGATCGTTTCTGATCACGGAAACGTCCGGGCCGGGCCGCGGGGGGAACATTCATCTGACAGCCGATAATCTGACGCTCGAGAACTCGTCGGTTATTGCGACGAGGAATGCTGAACTTGGCCAGGTGGGAGGGGATCTCTTCTTGAATGTGAAGACGTTGCAACTCCTGGGTGGTGACTCCGGCGGATCGCGAATCGCCAGCATCAATAACACGGGAACCGATTTGGACGGTGATGGACTCGTGGATGTCACCGGAGTGGGCGGGAATGTGACCATTCAGGGAACAACCCAAGGAGCGAACAGCGCGGCCGACTCCGTGGTGCTTTCAGGGGGCAGTCGCATCACCAGCGACGCGTCGTCAACAGGTGGGAACGGTGGAGGGATTTCCATCAGAGCCGCCTCCCTGGACTTGAATGGGGCTTCGAGCATCAGTTCGTCCACCGGTGGGACCGGTCAGGGCGGAAACATTGTAGTGAGCGTCCGGCAACTACGCGTGGTCGATGGTGCAACTATTTCGAGTATCACCAGCAGTGAAGATCTGATCCCTGCAGCTGGTGGAATGGTGACGGTGCAAGGACTGGCCGGACCGGGAAGCCTGGCCGGTTCTGTGCAGCTCTCCGGCCCCGATACACGTATCATTACGGATTCCTCCGCTGGCGTGCCAGGCGATATCACCGTGAATGCCGGCACGGTGACCATCACGAATGGAGCCGCGATCGCGGCAGGCAGTTCCTCATCAGCGGGGCCGGCGGGAAAGGTGACCGTCACAGCCGACTCCGTCGTGATTTCTGCGGAGGGGCAGATATTCAGTCGATCTTTCGCCGAGAATTCCGCGCAGGTGACCATCACAACTGATGAGTTGACCATGGACAAGGGTTCCATCGATACCGGCACGTCCAGCGAAAGCGGTGGGAGAGGGGGAGACGTGGTGATACAGGGCGGGAAGGTGAATCTGACGAACAGCGCTGGAATTCGTAGCCAAAGTGGAAGCGAGGAGGCGCGCTTCAGTACGGGACGGGCAGGCGACATTACAATCACGGCCGAGAGTCTGACGCTGGCAAACCGTTCTGAAATCTCGAGCAGCAGCAAGGGGACCGAGGTTGGTGCCGCCGGCGATGCGGGTAACATTACCATTCAGAGTGGCTCGAAGGTGGTCTTGAACAATAGCTCAATCACGACCGAAGCGATTGCAGCCAGCGGCGGTCAAGTCACCATCAACGCGCCGGATATGATCCGGTTGATCGACAGCCACGTGAGTACCTCCGTCGCCGGTGCTGAAGGAGACAGTAACGGCGGCAATATCTCGATCGATCCTGATTTCGTGGTCCTGAAAGGCAGCCAGATTTTGGCCCAAGCGTTTGCGGGCGACGGAGGCGCGATCAACGTGACAGCCGGCCTCTTTCTTGCCGATCCGGCCAGCCTCGTGGATGCCTCGTCCACGCTTGGAGTCAGCGGCACGGTGCAGATCAACGCCCCGATCAACAACCTCTCCAGCGTGGTCGCGCGGCTCCCGGAATCATTACTGGCGGTTCAAGCCCTATTGCGCGCCGCCTGCGCGGCCAGGCTGGCGCAGGGAGAGACCAGCAGCTTCGTCGAGCGAGGGCGTGACGGCATCCCTGCCGGACCCGACGGCTTGCTTGCCGGTCCGTATTTGCCCATCACTTCCGCCACCGTTCGGCAACGACAGGCCAAGGGCTCGACCGGCCTCTCGGGGATCCAGTTGCGCCGAATGCCGGAGCACAAGCAACCCTCGTCGATCATCCGTTTCTCGGACCACGGTGCCTGTGCTTCATGAGGACGCTCCATCGAGCGGTGCAGCAAGGCTCCGCGCGTGCGACTCATAGGCGGTTGTCTTGGGGCATGGGGATCGTCATGGTGGCTTGCTTCGCGGCTCAATCCGTGTCCGCGCAAGTGTTCCTGCCTCCGATTTCCGATCCGGGGGGGCGATCCCGGGATATCCCCTCGCTGAAAGACGAGCCGGTCGCCCCGAAGCCTCTTCCGATCGAGCCGGCCGTGCCCGTACCCCTCACCGAAGGGCAAGAGGCTCTTCCCCCCGTCAAAGTCTTCGTGCGGGAATTCCAATTCGACGGCCATACGGTCGTCACGTCGCAAGAATTGCACACCATCGCCGCGCCGTACTTAAACCGCGAGGTCACGACCGAGGACCTGGAAAGCCTACGGACCGCGGTGACGCTGCTCTACGTCCAGCGGGGCTACGTCACGTCCGGCGCAGTCATTCCCGATCAAGCGGTGACGAACGGCATCATCCGAATCCACATCATCGAAGGCCGGTTGGCGGAGATCAGCGTTGAAGGCGCCCGGTGGTTGTGGCCTGGTTATTACCGGCGCCGGATCGCCCTCGGCGCTGGACCGCCGATCAATATTTACACGCTGCAAGAGCGGTTGCAGCTCCTCCAGCAAGATCCACATGTCCAACGCCTCAATGCCGAGCTTCGCCGGGGCGTGAAGCCGGGGCAGAGCGAGTTGCATGTGAAAGTCTCGGAGCCTCGACCGTTCAGAGCCTGGCTGGATTTCAACAACCACCAATCGCCGGCTGTGCGCGCTGAACGCGGCCTGGCGACGATCGTTCACGAAAGCTTAACGGGCAACGGAGACCGTTTCCAATTTACCTACGGACAATCGCTTCCCATCAACGGCACGACCGGCGTGTTGCCGCTGATCAACGTCTCGTATATGCTGCCGATCACTCCCTACGATACTACCCTGGCCGTCTCCTACCGCCGTTCCGACTTCGAGGTGGTCACCGAACCCTTTCGAACGCTGGACATCGAAGGACATACCGAGATCTTCAGTGTCACGCTGCAACAGCCTGTGTATCGCACGCTTAGTCATTTGGTGAATGTCGGCGTGCAAGGCGAATATCTGTACAACAAGAATTTACTATTGGGCCAGCCCTTCGACTTCTTCGCCGGATATCAGAACGGCGTCGCGAACGTGGCCGCCTTGCGGTTTCTTCAAGATTGGACCTATCGGACACAGGATTTCCTGTTCGGTGCGCGTTCCCGTTTTTCCGTCGGGTTGGACGTGCTGGATGCGACGACCAATTCCGGCCCGGTGGCCGATGGCCGGTATTTCTCTTGGGTTGGGCAACTTCAAGGATTGCGCCGATTTGAGCAGTATGCAGGCACTCAGTTGCTGGGTCGAATCGACTTGCAGCTGACGAACGATCGCTTGTTTCCTCTCGAACAGGTGCCTGTCGGCGGGCGATATAGCGTGCGCGGCTACCGAGAGATCACCCTGCTGCGGGACAACGCGTTTCTCCTCTCGATTGAGCCGCGTTTTCCCGTTTCCCGGTGGCTGTTCGGAGCGAGGGAGGATTTGATCCAAGTGGCCCCGTTTTTCGACTATGCGAGAGCCTGGGCCGCCAAGAGCTCGACAGAATCTCCAAAGAGCCTCATGAGCGTGGGGGTGGGCCTGCGGACCGCCTTCCTCCCCAAGAATCAAGGCTACTTTGAAATCTATTGGGGCTATCGGTTGCGAGGTTCGGGAGCCAATGATCCGCCGTATAGCACGACCGGCAACTTGCAAGACCATGGGATCCATCTGCAGCTGGTCCTGCAGCCCTTTTGAATGTGAGGAGACGATGGCCATGAATAAGCACCAATCACTTCCGCACAGCTCCACCGTCGCGTCCTCGTGCCCCCTTGTCCATCCCGGAAGACATGCCGCGGTCATAAAAATCGGTGTCACCCTTGCGGCATGGTGTTTCTCGTTGCTGATCTCTTCTTCGGCGCCGGCTCATCAGGCGGACACCGAGCCCGCTTTTCCCCATGGGTCCCTGCTGCACGAAGGGTACGACGCCTTCACACGCGGCGCCTTCGAGCAGGCGGCCGAGATCTGGCAACAAGCGGTCCGGTCCTATCACGAGACCGGGCGCGTTGTGGAAGAAAGCGATGCCCGTATGGCGCTCGCGCGAGCCTATTTGTCGCTGGGTTTCCATAACCGTGCCGCCCAGACTCTTGATGTGGCCGTCGTGCTTACGCAGGGGCGTGACCATTCCCGCCAGGCGACGGCGATGGAACTGCTTGGTCAGGCCTATCTGGCCGGAGGACGTTCCGATGCCGCGTTGGAAACGCTTCAGCATGCCAAACAGCTGGCGAGTGATGCGGACGATCAGATTCGTGTCGCCTCGATCGTCCATTCGATCGGTACCGTCCAGAGCGCGCTCCAGCAGGACCAAGAGGCGCTGGCTTCTTACTCGGAAGCGCGGCTCCTCGCGATCTCGGCGCATGCCGAGACACTGGCGGCGACGGCGACGATCAACGGCGGCAAAACGGCGGCCCGGATGGGGGAGTGGGCATCGGCGCGGAAACTGTTCGATGAGGCGCTGACACTGGCGCATCGCCTGCCTGATTCGCACGACAAAGTCTACAATCTGATTGCCATCGGCCTGGGCTTCGAAAGCCTCCACGCCACATCCCCGGATACAGGCGGCTCGCATCTGCAATCCGCCGCGACCCTCGAAAAAGCCGGCGAGGTCGCCAAGGCTCTCGGTGACGGGCGCGCCGCCTCGTATGCCTTCGGGCATCGGGGCCATCTGTATGAGCTGGACCGGCGCCATGATGAAGCACTGCTGCTGACGCGACTTGCCATCGGCTATGCCCAGCAGGTGCATGCTCCGGAATCCCTGTACCAGTGGGAATGGCAATTGGGTCGTGTCCTGAAGGCTCAGGACCGGATCGATCAAGCGATCGTGTCCTATCAACGCGCCGCCGACCTCGTGCAAACATTGCGTCCGGAGATGGCAACCGGCACTGCGCCGGCGGCCGCGTCATTCAGGGACGCCGGCGGTCGGCTGTATTTCGAGCTGGCGGACCTGCTGCTCCGACGCTCAAGTTCGGCCGCGACAGGGGCGGAAGCCCAGCCCTATCTGATCAAGGCGCGCGAGGCCATCGAGTTGTTCAAAACGGCCGAGCTGCGCGACTACTTTGCCGACGAGTGCGTCGATGCATTCCAAACCCGCCAGACGAGGCTGGAGGATGTCTCGCGCCAGGCGGCGATCGTCTATCCCATCATCTTGCCGGATCGAACGGAGCTGCTGGTCAGCCTGCCGGACGGGATGCACCGTGTCACCGTGGCCGTCGCCCAAGAGGAACTCAAGCAGGAAGCCCTGGCCTTCCGGAGATTGCTGCAAAAGGAAACGACCCGCGAATATCTTCGCAAAGGCCAGCGTCTCTACGATCTCTTACTGCGTCCCCTCGAACCGGAGTTCGCGAAGTTCGACATCGACACGCTGGTGATCGTGCCGGACGGTCCGCTCCGCATGATTCCATTCTCGGCCCTGCACGATGGCAAGCAGTTCCTCGTCACCAAATATGCGCTGGCGACGACTCCCGGACTGAATCTTACCGATCCCAAGCCGCTCGGTCGCGAACGGATCCAACTACTCTCCGCCGGACTTACGGAAGGCGTTCAAGGGTTCCCGCCGCTCCCGAACGCGGCGGGAGAGTTGGAAGCGATCGGCGGGCTTTACAAAACGCATCGACTCTTGAACCAAGACTTTCGTGTCCCTCAGCTCGAACGAGAGATGAAGGAGAATCCGTTCACGATCGTGCATATTGCGTCCCACGGAAAATTCGAGCGCGACGCGAAGAAGAGCTTTTTGCTGACGTTCGACGAAAAACTCACGATGGACCGACTGAGCCAGGTCGTGGGATTTTTTAGGTTTCGAGACCAACCGCTCGAGCTGCTCAGTCTGAGCGCCTGCCAGACCGCTGCCGGCGACGACCGAGCGGCGCTCGGTTTGGCGGGAATCGCGATCAAAGCGGGCGCCCGGAGCGCACTCGCCACGCTCTGGTTCGTGAGCGACGAAGCCTCATCGACGTTAGTCGTCGAGTTTTACCGCCAATTGAAGAATCCCGCCCTGTCCAAGGCGCAGGCCCTTCGCCAAGCCCAGCTGAAATTGATGGAGAATCCAGATTTCCAACATCCGATTTATTGGGCCCCGTTTCTTCTGCTGAACAACTGGCTGTAAATGGGATACAGTACGGGCGCCTAATTACTTTTGATGAACAGGCTTGCCGGATTCGTACTCGTGTATCGCCTCCATGCGTAGCGTCCTGAAATCCCTGTATCTATCGCCGGCCATGAGCCTGGTGACCGGCCTTCTTTGCGGACTGGTCGTCCTCGGAATGCGGAGTACCGGCCTACTTCAACAGTTTGAACTGAATATCTATGATTCGCTGCTCCGTTCGCGACCGGCAACAACGGTCGGCGATTCGCACATCACGTACATTACGATCTCCGAGGAGGACATTCGTCGACAGGGACGGTGGCCGATCACGGATGAGACCCTTGCGCAGGCCCTCCGGCTCCTTGTCGAATACCAGCCGCGGGCCATCGGCGTGGACCTGTATCGCGACATCGAAGTTCCGCCGGGACATGACCAACTTACCGCGCTGCTTCCCAAACATTCCCACGTCATCATGATTTCGCAGCTGGGCGGCGGTACCGTTTCCCGCATCCCTCCCCCGCCGGTGCTACAAGGCAGCACGCAAGTCGGATTCAACGACATCCTCGTCGATCCGGACGGAATCATCCGCCGAGCCTTGCTCTTTCAAGACGACGGCGATGATGTCGCGTATGCCTTTCCTCTGAGGCTTGCCATGCTGTATCTGGCACAGGACGGCATTGTCCCTGAACCGGACCCGGCGGTGCCGGAATGGATTCGCTTGGGGCGAACGACGCTACAGCCGTTCACGTCTTCAGACGGGGGCTACGTGAATGCAGACGATGCCGGCTACCAGATCCTATTGGATTTTGGTGCGGCACGCCAGACGCTCGACACGTTTTCGCTGACCGACCTGCTTGTCGGCCGGATTGGCGCCCGTCATCTCACCGACCGCATCGTTATGATCGGCGTGACGGCCGAAAGCGTGCCGGATGTGTTCCATATCCCGGTCCCCTATGGCGTACATGGCGCCGACCAATTCGCGGGAGTCTTCATGCACGGCATCATCACCGAGCAGTTACTCGCCGCTGCGCTCGACGGCCGTCGGCCCATCCAAGCGATGACCGAATCCGCCGAGATCGCCTGGATCCTGGCATGGGGGCTACTCGGTGGAGCATTCGGAATCTTGGTACGATCCATGTGGCGATATTCCCTTATTGCCGTCGGCGGGCTTGTCACGATCACCCTGTCGGTCTACACAGTCTTCGCCTTCGGGTGGTGGGCACCGGGAATTCCTGCGGGTGTCAGCTGGCTTCTGTCGATCGTCATGGTCGTGGCCTCCACTCTGGCCAGGGAACGGAAGGACCGCACCATATTGATGCAACTGTTTTCACGACACGTCTCCCGTGAGGTCGCCGATAAGATATGGCAGGAAAGAGACCAATTGTTCGAAGGCGGACGCCCGCGGCCGCAGGAACTCGTCGCCACTGTGCTGTTCATGGACTTCAAAGGGTATACGGCCGCTTCGGAAACGATGTCCCCCCCCGCCTTGATGAACTGGATCAATTCCTACTTGGATACCATGACAAAGGTCATCATGGGCCATGGAGGAGTGATCGACGACTATGGAGGCGATTCAATTAAGGCGGACTTCGGCGTCCCGCTGAAGCGAGAATCCGATGAAGATGTGTCCAGGGATGCGATCAACGCCGTCATGTGCGCGCTGGCGATGGAGGGCGAGATGCTCAGGCTGAACGAGAAACATGCGCGGACCGGCCTTCCGACGGTGGGCATGCGAATCGGAATCCATACAGGGCCGGTGCTGGCGGGATGTGTAGGGAGCATCCAGCGTATGAAGTACACCACCATCGGTGACACGGTCAATGCCGCAGCGCACCTGGAAAACTTCGGTAGAGAGGCTGTGGCAGAGCCAGAGGGCCGTCGGCCCTGTCGGATTTTGATCAGCGAGACTACGGCTCAACTGCTCGATGACCGCTTTCTATTGGACAGCATCGGAGAAGTACGTCTCAAAGGAAAAAGCCACCCTTTGTTGGCATACCGTGTTGTCCGACCGGCAGATGAAAGTAACCTCAAGACCGGCGTTCACGGCGGGTAGCGCGCACACGTGCTCATTTTTCACATGACGCGCTCAGGCTTACGGTGTGCGCATGTGTTGTATACTGGTAGCCACCTCCCCAAGTCCCCCTTGTTCCAGCAACACTGCACGCTGTTGACGCAGTTCCGCATCGGCCGGGCTTGATTGCATCAGATCGGAAATGGCCATGAGCGCATCGTACCACACACCTGCTTCAGCATAACGCCTCGGCGCATCCGCCTTGTCAGCGTCATTGGGCAGAGGCCGTTCCAGTTTGTCACGATTGACTCGTTCGATCGCTCCCTTCGCGACAACATTGGCGGACGGCTCCTCGGGATCCATCACCAATGCCACCGACCATTGATACCGCTCTCCTGGTGATAATTTCACCTTGTAGTCGGCAAGCCTGATCTGCTGAACACCGGCTCTGGCCGGGATTGGAAGTTTTGTTTCTATGATAGGAGCCTCGGCGTTCTCGGCGATCAGCGTGAACTCATAGGACAGGTTGTGGTTCGTCGGGGTGAACCAAAATAATACCGGCTGCTCATGAAGCGTGAATCCCACGTGGTCCGGAGCCAACAGGCTTATCATCGGGAGGCTCTTGTTCGTACCGCGCGTCCCCCCTCCTCTTCTGAGTCCAGGCGCCGGAGCCCCCTTTCTTGGAGGAACATAGACCAGCGGTCTTATCACCGACTCGGGCTTGGGTTGGGAGGCAACAGGTTGAGCCGCTTTTTCTTGCGCCTCCGTCAGGGAAACCCATGGTGGCGGTAATGCGAGACCTGCGACGATACTGATGATCGTGAAGAGTCTCATATGATCGCTCCTTTGTTTGGCTCCTTAAATTCAGGAGATATTTTGCGCCCGTCAGACCGAATACGGTCGCTGAACGCAGGTATTTTTTTGAGTCGACGCTGATCCGTACATGAACGATTCAATGGACATCTACGCAAAACCCCATTTCTCACCTTAAGAAGCGCTACTAGAACATAAGGTTTAGACGGTCAATATACGCTTATATTCTGAGAGAATCCACCAAGCCCAGTGGGATAAGGAGAAGCTGTGAATCTCACTTCAAATCGATCGATAGCCACGCCCATAAGTCTGGTCAGGATTGCTTGGCCAACGGGGTGGGGCTTCCCTCGTCTGCCTATCCTCTGAAACCCGACGGGCAAAACTCATTCCTGTGTCGTCCCTACTGATGGACGTAAGGCTTTGCAAGGGTCGCTTCAGTTATCAATCCCTTAGCGTGACTGGTTCAAAAATTGACGCGGTGGTTTAAAGCATCAGGAACGGAGGTGAATCCGAAGAGATACGACAATATGCATCTAATTCGATTCACCTGGTTGGCAAGCACTACCGTCGAGATGTGCCAAAGAAAACCGTCGGATGAATCAATCTCCTATTGCGAGCGGCGAGGCCGTCAATGATAATGGTCCGACGAGGAGCACGAGGATGAAACCTCGATCGTTTGTAGGACGATTGGAATTCTGGCTGATATCCCTTGGGATGTCGGTATTTGCTTACCTGCTCGAACGTATGATCCTCCGTTCGGTCAAGAGCGGTGGAGCAAAACCATGATCGTGGAGGATGGTTCGGAGAACGGCTCGAGGTTAGCGCCCACGCATCAGATCGAGAACCAATCCAACGATCAGCAGCCCGGCGACGATCCCGAACGACACTGGGACCCAATCCGCAGCCGTTGCTGAGGTGACCGTGAGTCCGCTGGCGAGAATACTGGCGGCAGCGGTCAGCCCCACGGCGAGACGCCGACCGGCACGGCGAACGGTATCCTCCAGTGAATTCGCCTTAAAGTTGACGACCAGCTTCTGGCCGGGGCGGGCGCCGATGAGGTGTTCAATCGCTTCGATGACCCGCTCGGCGCGTACTTTCAACTTCTGCGACTGATACACCAGCGCCTTGAGATCCAGGGCGGCGCCCATACGTTTCATCATCAATCGCATCAAGAATTTTCCCGCCACACCGTACGGATCGAGCTGAGGATTAAGCTGCGCGGTCGCGAGTTGGACCTGCGCGAGCGCCTTGGCTGCAAGGGTCAATGACGCCGGCAGTGGAACTCCATGTCGAACCCCGATCGCACTCATTTCCTGGAGCAGCGGTCCGATTTGCATGTCGGCCAGAACCGCTTTACGGTATTTTGAGATCATTTCGCCGATGTCATTCTGAAACTGAGGCACGTCCAGATCGCTACGATCAAGAGAGCCGGCCATCATCAGGATGATGTCGCTCAGGAACACCGTATCTTCTTTCCACAACGCCATCAGCAGCAACAAGAGATGCTCGCGCACATTGGCATCCACCGCCCCGACCATTCCGAAATCCAAGAGGTAGATCCGGTCCTTCCACCACATGAGATTGCCGGGGTGAGGATCGGCATGGAAGAAACCCTCGACGATGATTTGCTTGTAGAAACTTTCCAAGAGTTGACGCGCGGCCTCGACGCGTTCTGGCCCGTCCGGTGCCTGTGCGATCGGACTACCCTGAATCTCTTCCATCACCAATAATCGTCCGGTCGACAGATCCCGATGCACGGAAGGGACCGCTAATCGATCGTAGTCCGCGAGCACCATCTGCATCCGGCCGATGTTCTCGATTTCCTGACGGAAGTCGAGTTCACGCTGAAGCGACGTGGAGAGGTGTTTGAACACGGCCTCCATATCCACCACTTGATTCAGCGCGGGACGCTTGCCGACTTTCTGTGCGAAAACCTTCAGGAGAGCCAGATCCTGTTCAATTTCGGCTCGTGCCGTAGGCCGCTGAACCTTGACGACCACCCGATCACCGGTCTCGAGTGTCGCCCGATGCACTTGAGCGATGGTTCCCGCCGCGAGCGGCTTGGGATCGATCGATTCGAACACATCTTCCCACGGCACCCGTAATTCTTGCTCAGCCACGCGCACGACTTCACTCTCGGGCATCGGGGGGACGTGACTCTGCAACATCGCAAGTTCTTCGATGTATTCCGCAGGAAGAAGATCCGGACGCGTCGACAACACCTGCCCCAATTTCGAAAAGGTAGGACCCAGTTCTTCCAGTGCGGCTCGGAGACGCTTGGCTTGCTGACGACGTGTCGCGAGATCCGATTGATCGGGTTGGCTCAAGAATTCTTGTATGCCGTGCTTCGCCATCACGGTGGCGATTTTGACTGCTCGGGCCCCCATGTGAGGTTCAGAAACGGGAGGGTCGGTGTGGGAGGAACTAAGTGGGGCGGCGTCCGCAAGTGGCGCATCGGCTAACAGCTGAGTATTCACGATGATCACGGTGCAACGGGAATTATGACTGATGCGGTTCGGAACGTTCCCGAGCAAAAACTCCTTTCTCCCCGCCATGCCCGAATTCCCCACCACTAAGACATCGATGGCTTCTTGCTCGGCGGCGCGAACGATGGCCAACGCCGGGTCCTCATCCATGACGACGGACGCATGTCCGCGCTCCCCGACAAGCTGACTGACATAATCCGTCAGTTCATGCTTTGCAGCCGCCGCTCGCGTGTGTTCCGCTGTACCGAATTCCGTGGTAGATGGGTGCTGCGGCAAGATGACCTGCACCACGAACAAGTCCGCACCATAGCGGTCAGCGAATCGAGCAGCCCAGAGCACAGCCTGCTCGGCCGTTTTGGAGCGGTCGGTGCCCACCATGACACGTCGTATGGCGTTGTTCAGAGACTGATCGTTCACAATCTATCTAGACCTTTATAAAGCTCACCGGCGAGGATTGGGCGTGAAGTATGACGAGAACCTCTCTCAAAATCAATTCACGAGTTTCGGAGCGAGCGCATGTGCAGAACCGACAATCGCCCTCCCTGCGGATCTGATTTCTTTTCTTCCATCATTAGCGCTATCATAGCGCCGAGCCGGTCATGCTCATTCAAACACTTCCTGCTTATCTTTCAAGCGACAGTGATTCCCTAGATTGGGACCACACGCGGGTTCTTTTAAACGGCGTGAATAAAGGTCTCTGCGGGTAGAGTACCCATTGATGGCCACCGCCGTGACAACGACGTCACGATAGTCTCTCGAACGACTCGCAATGGCCATCACTAGGAAGGTCCCGATCCATGCACTTTGACATCGCCACAGCCATCGGTTTCCTCGGCGGTGCGTTTTATCTCGCCAGTCACTATCAGAAAGACATGGTGTCTTTGCGGGTACTGGCCTTGGCCAGCAATGTCTTGTTCCTTATCTTCGGTCTGCTGCACGCGCGTTTCGACATCATGGAGTTGATCTGGATGCCGGAAAACATTTTGAACATGATCCTGTTACCGGTGAATGCCAAACGGCTGAGTGAAATCCTTCGGCTGACGAAGCAAATCGAACTGGCCACCGTGGAATCACCCATTTCGGAATGGCTGTTGCCGCATATGCATCTCAAGAAACACAAAGCCGGGGACGTGCTGTTCAGGAAAGGGGACAAGGCCCGCGAAATTGTCTACGTGGCCGCGGGACGACTCAGGCTGCAGGAAGTCAACCACTACATCGAGCCCGGCGAGTTGATCGGGGAGATCGGACTCTTCTCAGGTGAGAAGGTACGCACCATGACCGTGGTCTGTGATACCGACTGCGAGCTCTACAAGATGACCGATGAGATGATGTACCACCTGTACTATCAGAATCCTAAGCTCGGCTTCTTTTTTATGAGACTGATCGTCGAGCGACTGCTGCGCGACGTGAGGCGAGGTGCGATTGAATCCGAAATGTAGTCGGCCAACCCCTTCAACGCCGCACATAGCGGGCTACTTCCCTAGGGACCTTCGAAGGATGAAAAGCCCACCGAGCTCTCATGTTCGACAACGGTTTTCCTTCCGGATTTCCTACGGATGACCCAGACCATTGCCGATTAGCTGATTCAACACCTTGATTTCCACTGTCATAGTCACCCATCGGAAAGCGAACGATTCCGGGTTGAGTCGAGCGTAGAGACTCGATCAGTCTGACGTGAGGTGGGACTGAGCTGCCGCTTCTCCGAAGCGGTTCAGGGAGGCTGAATTTCTTGGAGCTCAAACTGTTTCGGTAGGAGAACGGGCAAGATCACACCGATGGGATCGCCCCGCTTGATCGTCGTGGGTTTGTGCAACTGTAAAAGAAAATTGGCCGTGAAGGCTTCGTAATCGGGCAACCACGCGTAGTGATTCGGCGTGCGCTTGTACTCCTGCGTCTTGATGCCTTCCCAAACGCTGAACGTACGGTCCGGATGATGATAGAAGTGGTTGGGCAGATCCTTCATCATCAACCCGATCTGCTTGGGATAGTACAATCGGACTCCACAACAGAGCTTGGGATAGCCGCTGTTCAGGATCAAGTCGACATACATGCCGGAGAAGGTCTTGTACCCGAGCAGCCGCTCTTCCGGCGCGATCGGCGGCGATTGCCACTGAACCCCTGACGCGGTGCGGCGCAACTTCACATCCGCCGGACAGCGGATCAACCAGCCGTAGTTCCCCACGGTTCGAACCGGTCCACAGTCGTCCGGCAACACCTTGTACCCATTGGCGGCCAGCGCCCTTTGTTCGTCCAACGTCATGTTGCCCAACATCGGCCGGTGCGGATGAAAATCCAACTTCAGCCGTTCCGGCGGAAAGGCGGTGGAGTATTCCCGCTCCCAATAAATGACAACTTTCTCGGTCTCCCCGTCCGATGCCGGAGATTCTACGATTTCCTCTTCCATAGGCGGTGACAGTAATCGAAGGAGATAGGCGGACACAAGAGGCTGGAGGCACGGAGATGCAGCCTGACACTTCGAATGAACTTAGGACGCCCACTTGAGCGCCACCTCCGGCTCACATTCTTCTTGCAGAGCTCACGAAGAAAACATGAGGGATAAAAGTGATTGGAGTATCTTCTTCCGGCAGGTCTCACCGCGACACAACCTTGAAGGTATCACCGGCCATGATGAGCCCCTCGGTGCCGTCGGCAAGCTTGACCTTGAAACCGTCATGATCCTCACCGTGATAGACGCCTGCGGCTTTTGCCGTCTCGCCTGCCTTTAGGGTTGCAATGACATTCCCCGGCTGAACGTTCGTACTTGGGTCTTGAGAAGAAGATGCGTGAGTGATGGCATGCACCTCCGTGGGTTGTTCAATCACGAGGATCGTCTCGCGGTCTCCACAACCCACAGAAAGTACCGTACTCAGAATCAGGAAAATCGGGCCAGCGAGGCTATGATGAATTTGTCTTCTGGCCGTGAGCATCCACATCTTGTCTGTCATACGCTCCTCAATAAATGATCCCTCCGACGACCCAATGCCGATCATCAGGGACATCAATCAACAATCGCGTGAGATTCATGCGGGCGAGCTGAGAACCAAGTTCATCTTCTGTAAAGGCCGCGAGCAGCGAATTGTAAAAGTCTCGACGCAAAATGTCCGGCTCATTGGCTGCATACTGATCGACGATGGCCTGTGCCGCTTCCGGCGAGTCGGGCCGGAGCAGATCCATCACCAGCACGGGCGCGCCGGGCTTCACCAACTGTCTGATCTTCTGCCAAAACTGCAGGGGATTCGGCAGATGATGGATGAGACTGTTGGAAATCACCGCATCGACGATTCTCGCGCCGGCCACCTCTTCGTACCGTTCACATCGCAACGTGATGCGGTCACCCAACCCAGCTGTCTTCACAGCCTGCTCACCGAGTCGGATCATCGGGGCTGAGGCATCGACGCCGATGATATGACAAGCCGGATAGAGTTTGGCAAACCGAATGGGGATATCGGCGGGGCCACAGCCAAGATCCAGCACCAGTCCCTGTGAAAACTCCGGGAAGTATTCTTTGAAGCGATCGACGAATCCTTGATTCTCATCCGCGAAGTCGGCCTGAGCGTAGGCTTCAGCCTGTTTGGGATCATCCATCACTTCTGATTCAAGTATTCGATCCATCATCTTCGCCCTTCGTCGTTCGTGAATCGTATCTCGGGAGCAACGGTGAGACCCTTATGTCCACGCTTCACGAAATACGTTTTACGGTTCAATTATCACTTCGTCGCCCGGCCGCACCACACCGCCACGTAAGACCTTCGCATAGACACGGCTCCAGCCAGGATTGATCTTCTGCGAAATACGCGAGAAGTCCTCCTCACGAAACCAGCGCGCATTGTGACTGCAGGGTGTCGTATAGTCGG
Organism: Nitrospira sp. SG-bin1; assembly: GCA_002083365.1. NCBI lineage: Bacteria > Pseudomonadati > Nitrospirota > Nitrospiria > Nitrospirales > Nitrospiraceae > Nitrospira > Nitrospira sp. SG-bin1. Next base: position 79,326 of record LVWS01000001.1, read on the forward strand.
TCACTTCGAGCCGGATGTCCGGGCCAATCGTCAACCGCACACCTGGTCGTACCAGGTCCCAGTCCAAACCGGACAAGGTCAGGTTTTCACCGGATGATCCGGCGTCAATAGGATGGCCTTCGTCCTGGAGCCGTTCTATGAGTTCAAGCGAGTACAAACAGACCGCACGGTCAGGGCCTCCGTGGAACTTGAGATTCCGCTGCCGATCGCCCTCCAACCCTTGTTCGCGTACTTTGGCCTCCCACACGGGCAACTTAGGCACACCACCATCGGAGATGCTGATCTGATGGACATGGGGATACGGGGGCCTGGTGGACATGGTCATACCTCGCCGTCACAGGATTCCGGCCTGAGAAATTTCATCGCGACCCACCCTTCGTCCTCGCAGCGTTCGGAACAGACCAATCCGAGGCTAGCAAACCGGTCGATGATTTCCGTTTGTTGTTCCACCAGAATGCCGGAGATCATGATGCGTGCCGCGCGCGAGGCAGAACATGCCAAACCGTCGGCAAGCTCCAGAACGGTTTGTCGATCGAGATTGGCCAATACCACATCGGCGATCCGCCGTCTCGCCTGGGACAGCTCAGCCAGCGCACCGACGATAATGTCGATCCGGTCCTTCAACCCATTGAGTGCGACATACTCTCTCGCACAATCGACCGCGACAGGATCGATCTCGACTCCTACGGCGGATGCGGCGCCCAGTTTCACCGCGGCCATCGCGAGAATCGCGCTCCCGGTCCCGACATCCAGAATCTGTTCTTTCCCGTGGATGTCTTTCTGTAACCAGGTCAGCAACATACGTGTGGTCGCATGGTGACCGGTGCCGAACGCTTGCTTGGGATCCAATATGATCTCGATGTCACGAGGATCCAGTGTAACCGGTTCCCAACTGGGGCGAATGAGCAGGCGACCGATTCGAAGCGGCTTGACCGAACGCGCCCAGGTCTCATTCCAGTCCTGAGCAGGCACGCGTGTCACCGAAAGAGACGGCTCCCCGGTCGCTGTCGCTAAGTCTGAAAGGGCCGCACGCACCGATGCCAGCCGCTCCCCATTCCAGTGGTCTTCCGCCCAATAGATGTGCACATTGTTCCCATCGTCCCAAGCTCCCTGAACCGTCGGATCATCAAGGCGACTCAGCAGTTCTCCTGAATCGATAGGACCACGAATACACACATCCATCCAGCCATTCGGCATCGTCATTGGCCACTCGTGGTGGACGTGGTCCTCGAGTCGTGCCGGAGATGCAGCATGATTTGACGTCCCCCGCCCGTTCCCAGTAAGGTCGCCTGTATATGACCGGCTCACGCAAAACCCAAATTGAAACGATGATCCGGCGCACCGACCGCCTCATTACTCGAGGAACCAGAACCAGCGCCACCTTCACTCGATGGCGGTTGGCGATTTTTCTTATCGGCTTCGCCGGTGTCGTAACCCTCTACAAGCTTGACTGGTATCACAGCGGCAATCTGGCTCTCGGAGTCTTCCTGACGCTCTTTATCGCCGTAGCCGCGTATCATAACAGGGTGGAAACGCGGATTCACCGGCTTCGGCAATGGAAACTGATCAAGCTGGCCCATCTGGCGCGTGTCGCCATGGATTGGGCCGCCATTCCGCCAAGACCTGGCACAGCTCCGAAGGCTCATCCCTACGCGGACGACCTTGATCTCTTTGGAACTCATTCTTTGACACACCTTCTCGACACCACCGTGTCGGATCGCGGCAGAGAGCGCTTACATGGCTGGCTGCTCACTCAACCGCCGACTCCTGGCGAATGGCGGGCCCGTCAGCAGTTGGTGAAGGAACTGACCCCACGCTCCTTATTCCGGGACCGTCTGGCTCTCGAAGCCAGATTGACAGGGGACCAGGAAATCAACGGCAAGCGGCTCGCTGCCGTGCTCGAGCACCCGGTCGGCCTGCCGCGCCTCGACATCATCCTGACCATCCAAACTCTTCTCGCGCTGACCACCTTCGGTCTCGGCTCGGCTTCGCTGTTCGGCCTGCTTCCCGGCTACTGGATGTTCTCTTTTGCGGCTTACGCGTTGATCTATTTCATGACCGACCAGGGGGAGGAATTGCTGGAACATGCGGTCGGCCTGCACCATGAGACAGAACGACTTGCCGTCGTCCTCGGCTATCTCGAGCGTCACGCTCGACGACAAGGCACCGCCCTCGCCTCGACCTGTGCGGAGTTGCTGGGTGGTGCCAGCCCAACGCTGCACCTCCGTCAGGCAGCCCGAACGCTTCACGCGATCAGCATCAAGGCGCATCCCCTCGTCCATCTGGCCGTCAACGCGTTGTGCCCATGGGATCTTTGGTTCACTCGCCGGTTGTCGCATGTTCAGCAGATCATCGCGAGTCGCCTTCCTCCATGGTTGAACTGTCTGGCGGACGTCGAAGCGGCATCGGCATTGGCGACCTTCGCCTACCTCCATCCCCATTACGCATGGCCCATCCATCCCATCGCAGCCGACAACCAGGACGGCGCAGTTCCGTCCCTCCATGCCGACGGACTCGGTCATCCGTTACTGTCAGTCAAGACCCGCGTGACGAACGACGTCCATCTGAAGGGACTCGGCTCCATTTACCTGATTACCGGCTCGAACATGTCCGGCAAAAGTACATTTTTGCGGACGATCGGCATCAATCTCTGCCTGGCGCAAGCCGGCGCCCCTGTCTGCGCCCGGTCATTTGAATGGACCTGGAGCCGCCTCGTCTGCTGCATTCGCGTCGACGATTCGCTCGATGCCGGCCTCTCATTTTTCTATGCCGAGGTCAAACGCCTCAAAACGATCCTGGACGCCACGAAGGATCGCGCCTCCCCGCCGGTCCTGTTCCTGATCGATGAGATCTTTAAAGGCACCAACAACCGCGAGCGCCTCATCGGCAGCCGTGCCTACATCACCGAGCTGTCCAAAGGGAACGGGTACGGCCTCGTCAGCACCCATGATTTGGAGTTGGCGGATCTGGAATCGGCCATACCGGGCCTGATCAACGCGCACTTCCAAGAAACCGTCTCGGCCGGCGCGCTTGAATTCGACTACCGGCTCAGACCGGGCCCCTGCCCCACGACGAATGCGCTGCGCATCATGGAGCTGGAAGGTCTGCCTATTTCCCCCACTCCCAAAATCAGGCACAATACCGCTCACGGATGACCACCTCTGCCGGTCCTGAAACTCAACCTGCATCCCACCCGCTACGCGGCCTCCTGATCGCGCAATTCTGCGGCGCATTCAACGACAATGCGTGGAAATTGATGGTGGCCCTGCTGGCCATCCGTCAGGCCACCGCGGGGATGGCGCCGGGTCCTGAACTGGAGACCGTGGCCCAGACGCAAACGGCCATGGCTTTCGTAGTCTTCACACTGCCCTTGGTCCTCCTCTCACTCGTCGGGGGTACCTTGGCCGATCGCGTGAGCAAGCGGACGGTCATCATCTCGATCAAAGTCGTCGAGGTCGTCCTCATGACCGCCGGCACCGTCGCCCTCTGGCTGAACCCCGCCGGAGGCGTTCTGCCCTTGGTTGTCCTCTGCGGCATGGGAGTCCATAGCGCACTCTTCAGCCCCTCAAAATATGGCATCCTGCCCGAGCTGGTCCCACATGAACGGCTCGCCTCCGGCAACGGCCTGTTGGAAATGTGGACGTTCGCGGCAATCCTGACAGGAACTGCCGCCGGAGGCTTTCTCTTACAGGCGGTCGGAGAGCAGCCTTGGCTCGCTCCGCTCGTCTTGACCGCTCTCTCGGTCATAGGCCTCATCTCCGCCTTTGGCATTCCACCGGTATCGCCCGCCCGCATGGCCGGCGGCGTCGACGCCACGATCCAAGGTGCCTGGGCCGCGATCCAATCGGAACGGATGCTGCGCATGGCTATCCCCATGGAAATCCTGTTCTGGACGGTCGCAAGCCTGTTCGGACAAAACGTGCTCGTCTATGCAAAGGCCGTCTTGCATCTGTCCGATGGGATGTCTGGCCTTCCGCTCACCATCCTGTCGGTGGGCATCGGCATCGGTGCGATGCTGGTCGGACGGATTTCGAAAAACCGAGTGGAATACGGACTGATTCCCCTGGGCGCCATCGGCGTCTTTGTGATCTTGCTTTTGCTCGGCCTGCTGACGCCTCCGCTCTCCGGAACGTTTCTCATGATGGTCGTTCTGGGAATTTCCAGTTCGTTCATCTTTGTTCCCTTGAACGCCATTCTCCAATGGAAGTCCCCGTCCGACCGGCGCGGCGCCGTCATTTCGTTTTCCAACACCTGTGTGTTCACCGGCATTCTGTCGGGATCGCTCGCCGGTGGGTCCCTGGCCAATGTCGGCATCTCGACAACCGGTATCTTCCTGGCCGCAGCCGCCATGACCTTGGCCGGCGTCGGATGGGCACTCTGGTCCTTGCCCGACACGTTCCTTCGTTTTGTCCTGGTCCTCCTCACCAATACGATGTATCGTCTGCGCATCGTCGGCGAAGCTCATGTGCCGCAATCCGGCGGCGCGCTCCTCGTTCCCAATCACGTCTCCTTTATCGACGGCTTTCTGCTGATCGCCAGCGTCGACCGTCCCGTGCGTTTCGTCGTCGATTCGCAATATGCCGAGCAACCGATCTTCAAACCGTTCATGAACGCGCTCGGCGCCATTCCCATTACCTCTCATGGAGGCTTGCGGGTTATTCTGCGGGCACTCCGCGATGCCGGCGCCGCCGTCGATAAGGGAGAACTCGTCTGCATATTCCCTGAAGGCCAGATCACGCGTACCGGCACGCTGTTGCCCTTTCGGCGCGGTTTCGAACGGATCGTGAAGGGACGAACCGTACCCATCATTCCGGTTCACCTGGATCGGGTCTGGGGCAGCATTTTCAGCTTCAATCACGGTCGCTTCCTCTGGAAAATGCCGGAACGTCTTCCCTATCCCGTGACAGTCTCGTTCGGCGCACCTCTGCCGCCGAGCACGACGGCTCATGAACTGCGCGGAAAGATTCGCGAGCTTGGCGAAGCGGCCTGGCAACTCAGAAAACCCGGTCGCCGGCCGCTCCATCGCCAATTTATTTCCTCAATGCGTCGCGCTCCTTTCCTACTCGCCATGGCCGACCAGACCCGCCCGCGCGTCTCGTCGCTACAAGCCCTGATCGGGTCGATCGTCCTGGCGAGAACCCTGCGGCCTCATTGGCAAGGCCAAGATCGAGTGGGCGTTCTGCTTCCTCCGACCGTCGCCGCCGCCTTGGTCAATGTCGCCGCCCCACTCTGCGGCAAAACCATCGTGAACTTGAATTACACGGTCGGGAAATCCGGCTTAGAGGCCGCAGTACACCTCGCCGGTCTCCGCACGGTCGTGACCAGCCATACCTTCGTCGAAAAAGCCAAACTGGAACTGCCGAGCGGACCATCGGTGATCTGGCTTGAGGACGCGGCCAAGACCGTCGGCCTCGGCGACAAGATAATAGCCGCCCTACTGGCTTTGTTCGCTCCCTCCCGACTCATCGAACGAGCCTGCGGACAGACGACTCCTCTTACGCCCGACAGTCTGGCGACCATCATCTTCAGCAGCGGCAGCACCGGAGAACCCAAGGGAGTCATGCTTTCGCACTTCAGCATCGACATGAACAGTCAAGGCGCCACGCAGGTGCTCCATCTTTACCAGGATGAACGGGTCCTCGGCATCCTGCCGTTCTTCCACTCATTCGGCTACATGGTGTTCTGGTTCGTCATGTTCAACAACGCGACGATGATCTTTCATCCGTCGCCGCTGGATGTGGCCGCCATCGGCGAACTCATCCGAACATATCGCATCACGTTCCTCGTGACGACGCCGACATTCCTGCAACTCTACACTCGCCGCTGTACGCCTGAGCAATTCAGCTCGATACGGGTCATTCTCACCGGCGCGGAAAAACTGCCGGCACGCCTCGCCCAGGCGATTGAGGACAAGTTCGGCGTGGGACCGATCGAAGGCTATGGCGTCACGGAATGCGCCCCGGTCATTGCCGTCAATTGCCCTGATTTTCGCGCAGCCGGTTATTATCAACCGGCCTCGCGCCGGGGGACCGTCGGTCAACCCCTTCCCGGCGTGTCGGTGCAGATTGTCGATCCGGATAGCTTCGCACCGCTCCCAGCCGGCATGCCCGGAATGTTGCTCGTGAGGGGGCCGAATGTGATGAATGGTTATCTCGGACGCGAAGATCTCACCGCGCAGGTCATGCGGAACGGCTGGTACATTACCGGAGACATCGCCTCACTGGATGAAGACGGGTTCTTGACCATTACCGACCGGCTGTCGCGTTTTTCAAAGATCGGCGGCGAGATGGTTCCCCACGGCAAGGTCGAAGAGGCGCTGCAGCAAGCAGCCGGAGCCGATACCCAGGTCTTTGCGGTGACCGGTCTTCCGGACGAGAAAAAGGGAGAGCGCCTCGCAGTTCTCCATACGTTGGAGGAATCCCACATTTCCGAGATCCTGGAAAAGGTCTCGGCGAGCGGCCTGCCCAATCTCTTCATTCCGGGAAGGCACCAGTTCGTCAAGGTCGAGGCATTACCGGTCCTTGGAACCGGCAAGCTCGACTTGCGGGCTGTGAAGCGGATGGCGATGGAACGGCTCTCCTCTCACGATGAGGTGCAGGGCTAAGGCACGCTCCGTATGGCGGCTGACCATGCAGCCAATCAAATCGCTCATCGACTGCCATGTCCACCTCGCGGCCCTGCCCGACAGGGACAATGGCTGTTTCATTTCGCCGAAACTCCTTCGGAGCCCGCTCTTTCGCTTCCTCTTATGGAAACACGACCTCTCACCATCCCATCCGGGCGAGGCCAATCAGAAGTACCTCGAACATCTTCTGCTGGAGCTCCGTGCCTCACGGCATGTTTCAAAAGCCGTGCTTCTCGGCATGGATGGATTCTACGACCAGACCGGTCTGCTCAATCGCCAGCATACGGATTTTCTCGTCAGCAATGACTACGTCTTCAAGACAGTACGAGCCTATCCCGATGTCTTTTTAGCAGGCCCCTCGATCAATCCGCAGCGCGAAGATGCGATCGACGAAGTCCATCGCTGCGCTGATGCAGGCGCAGTCCTCATTAAAGTCTTGCCGAATGCCCAGCACTTCAACCCGGCTGATCCGAAGTACATTCCGTTTTATCGCGCACTCGCCCAGCGGAAATTGCCTTTTCTGAGCCATGTCGGCTACGAATTCAGCCTGGTCGGTAAGGATCAATCTCTCGGAGATCCTGACAGGCTTCGCCTGCCGCTCGACGAGGGAGTGACCGTGATCGCAGCCCATGCCTGCAGCTACGGCCTCATGTTTTATGAGAAATTCCTTCCGACATTTTTGAACCTCTGCCGGCGTTATCCGAACTTCTATGCCGACATTTCCGCCCTCACCCAGCCCCATCGCTTGAAGATGCTGTTGCACCTCAGGCATCACCCGGAGCTGCAATCTCGGCTGCTCTTCGGAACCGACTATCCGCTGTCCGTCTTCCACATGGCCGCCTGGGGCCGCGTGGGATTTGGCAGGCTGTGGACCATGATTCGCACGAAGAATCGATTCGATCGTCAGGTTGCAGTCTGCGAAGGACTGCACCTCGGTTTTCGCTCACTGGGAGATCTGCTGCACTCAGCACTCCCACCGACCACAGGCGGGGGATCGTGATCGGATACTGACGGCCGTTCGTGAGAAAATTCTCGTTCCGTGGCCTCAGGGTAGTTTGCCAGAGGGGTCTACACGTTTCTGGACTGGTTCTGATTTCGATGGGAGTGGTCCATCCGGGCAGTGCTTATTCAAGATAGTCGTCGTGTTTTGTGTATTCGTCAAGCCATCGGCAAGATTCTTCAATCTCCCTGGGCGCGCTCGCGATTGATTGTCACACCTCGTCGACCGGTATGGAAGATTCCCCGCTCAACCAGCCGTGAGGGTCGGCGACAAGCGCCGGGGTGACGCTCAAGAACAAGCGATTTGCGTCGCTAATCAAGATCCCTTCTTGTCGAAAATCTCGGTCAAACTCTCTTGCCCCAAAACCACGAGCGAAACCGAACAAGCCGCGCAGGGTGATTCGGCCAAACGAAAGGGCCGTTCTCCAGCAAGGAGAACGGCCCTTTCGACTACCGCGGAAACTAACTATTGCGACCTATGGGCTGACGGAGATCCGATCCTTGATCAGATCGAAGGTTTCTTTGGGAACCACGTTTTTCGCTACTAATTCACCCTTCACGCGATAGGGTCGATTGCTCACGATGCGGTCGGCCTCGTCCTGCTTCAGTCCGAGGAAAAGGATCATGTCGCTCGCCGACACCTTATTGATGTTCATCGCCGCCGAAGCCGCCGCCGGGGTAAGCGTGGCGGTTCCCGATGGAGCCTGACTCGGGGTGAGAGTCGCAGAGTGAGACGACGCTCCGGCATTCGAACGATCCTTGAGCTCCTTTTGATAACGCGCCACCAATGACTTCAGCGTGTCGTTATGGCGCTTCACATCCTGATATTCCTGCCGCACGTTCTTATTCTGCGCGGAGAGCGCCTTGACTTTGTCTTCCAATTCCTTGGTTCTTCCCTCGATCGTGTCCCGCTCTTTGTCGCGGCCATGCTCAATACGCTGAAGTTCATCGCGGGCCGCTTGCGCATCGTTGTTGAATTTGACGTTCAGTTCTTTGAGGGTTCGAACCTGTTGCTCCATGGCGCTCTTCTGTTGGCGAGTCTTCTCCAGTTCCATTTTGACGTTGTCCGCGTCGGCCAACGCCTCTTGGTATTTCTTGTTGGATACGCATCCAGTCGTCAACACCGCGCCCACCAACACTATCGCCGTCCACTCGCGTCTCATGCGATCCTCCCTCCATCAAATCCTACGGCTTGCCCGTGCATCCTTTGGAAATTCGTTCCGACCGGCTGTGATCGTGGTTCTTCCGTTCTTCCCCTTGTGTGTATGCCAACATCATGACATTGTCAACTTATTTGCTTTTGTTAGGGATCGATTCCGCTCCATGCACGGCCGTCGAAGCCAAGGCGGCTGATCCTTGACGGATGATCGTGACTCTGTGATTATCGCTTACATTCTATCAAAACCGATCGTACAGGTTGAAACCTCTCGCTTACAATCCGACAGGGGATACGCATGAACGAATGGGGCCCGGCGCTCGCAGTCATCCTCGGTGTGGTTGAAGGACTCACGGAGTTTTTGCCCGTTTCGTCCACGGGCCATCTGATCTTGGTCGGCCATGCGCTTGGATTCACGGGGGACGTCGCGGCCAATGCGGAGATCTCCATCCAGTTGGGGGCCATTCTTGCCGTCATCGTCTTTGAACGGGAGAAAATCGGGCGGCTTCTGTCGGGGGCCTGGCAAGAGCAGAAGGTATGGCGTGCGTCCACGGACAACCTGTCATCCGCCACATGGTCCGATCGCGTCAAGGCCTCCATGCGCAGTCATCCCAACCTCTGGTTCTTGCTGGGACTCGGAATCGCCTTCCTGCCTGCCGCCGTACTCGGTTTGTTGGCGCACGGATGGATCAAATCGTATCTGTTCACTCCCTTGACGGTGGCTTCGACGTCGATCCTGGGAGGCATCATCATCCTCATCGTGGAAGCGACGAAGCGGACCAGCCATGCCAAGAGTCTGGATCAGGTGTCGGCCGTTCATGCCTTCTGGATCGGGATGGCGCAGTGCGCTTCTCTCATCCCCGGCATGTCTCGCTCCGGTTCAACGATCATCGGCGGCCTGCTCGCCGGGTTGGACCGCAAAGTAGCCACGGAATATTCGTTTTTCCTCGCTCTCCCTACCATCATTGCCGCGACGGTCTACGAAACATGGAAGGCTCGAGGGGCGTTTACCGACCAGGACTTCATGGCGCTCGGCCTCGGCATGGTCATTTCATTCCTGGTGGCCTGGGCCGTCATCGCCGCGTTTTTGACCTATGTCCAACGGCATACCTTGCGTATCTTCGCGTACTATCGTATTATTCTCGGCATTTTGGTCATGTTGGTCGTCCGCTGAAAGGAGTTGTTCATGTCTTCGGATACGATTCATGTCTATGACACGTGGGTCAATGGGAAAAATGGTCGCATTCACTTCGATGTCATGACGACTGATGAAACCACCGCTCTCCAACTTGCCCAGGAGTATTTGGTCAGCATCGGGGAACCGACTGCGACGGTCACGACGAAGGAGTGCCAGTTCTGCCATAGCGAGCCCCTATTCATGTTCTCGGCGGAGCAGCAGAAGCAAGTCAAGGAAAAGGGCGGATTTATCGTACGAATGCCGGCCTAACTCGTTTAGTGATGAGTGTTAAGTTCTCAACTCAGAACTCACAACTCAAAACCAATAACTCCTCGCTGGATTACGGAACGGAGGAGGTCTCCGATTCGGTAGGGGGGTCTGCCCGTTTTTCAAACGCAAAGTGAATGATGAGGAAGATGACCCCGACGGTAATCGCTGAGTCCGCTACATTGAACGCAGGCCAGTGGTAGTGGTCGATGTAGACATCTAGAAAATCGATGACTTCGCCGAAACGGAGCCGATCGATCAAGTTTCCGATCGCCCCGCCGAGAATCCCGGCGACACTGATCCGCCCCACCCAGTCCTGCTCCGGCATCCGCGCCAGGATCGTACCCAACAATCCAAGAGCGAAAATCGACGTCAACCCGAAGAAGACCATCCGAAATGCATTACTGCTTCCGGCCAAGAGACCGAAGGCCGCCCCGGGATTCCGGATGTATGTCAGACTGAAAAGATTGGGAATAATGGGAATGGATTCATGTAAGCGCATCGTCTGCATGATCTGCTGCTTGGTCAGCTGATCCAGGAGAATAATGGCACCGGTTACCGACGAGAGCGCCAGATTGCGGAGGCCTGAGGCACTCAACGGATCGCCTCCACACATCGTTCGCATAGGGTGGGATGGGTCACATCCTTGCCGACAGCTTCTCGATAGTTCCAGCAGCGTTCGCACTTCGCGGCATCTGACTTCTCGACGGTGATCTGAATATCCGATTGTCCCATCCCTTGCTTCAGGGTTACGCGCGACACGATAAAAATGGTGCTGAGCTCACCCGCATACGGCTCCAGGAATCGATAGTCGTCGGGTCCCGCCTCAATGCGGACGTGTGCCTCGAGCGACGATCCGATCACCTTGTCTCGACGGCGGGCTTCTAACTCTCCCTGTACGCGGGTTCGATACGTAAGCAGCTTGTCCCACCTGGTCGCCAAACGTTCGTCGCGCCAGGCAGACTCGACCTCTGGAAACGGTGCAAGATGTACGCTCAACGTTGCCCGGCGACCACGCTCCGGCAACGTTCGCCAAATTTCATCGGCGGTAAAACTCAGAATCGGCGCCATGAGCTTGGCCAGGGTCACCACAATTTCCAACAGCACCGTCTGCGATCCTCGGCGCAACGGCGAGTCGGCTCGGAAGGTATAGAGCCGATCCTTCAGGATGTCGAGATAGATCGCGCTGAGATCCACCGAGCAGAAATTGTTCAGGGCATGGAAGATGGAGTGAAACTCAAACTCTTCGTAGGCTCGGCGCACTTTCGTGATCAGCTCCGCGAGGCGCAACAAGGCCCATCGGTCCAATTCCGGCAGCTGCGCATATGGAACGGCCTGCGTCGCCGGATCGAAATCATACAGATTGCTCAATAAGAACCGGGACGTATTGCGGATCTTTCGATAGGCCTCGATCAGATGATTCAGGATCTCCTGTGAGATACGGAGATCTTCCCGATAGTCTTGAGCCGCCACCCACAGACGGAGGATTTCCGCCCCCGATTGTTTGATGACGTCTTGCGGCGCCACGACGTTTCCTGCCGACTTGGACATCTTCTTGCCCTGCCCGTCCACGACAAAGCCGTGGGTCAACACCGCTCCATAGGGCGCGCGATGATCCGTCGTCACACCGGCCAGCAGCGCGCTATGGAACCATCCTCGATGTTGGTCGGACCCTTCAAGGTACAGGTCGGCCGGCCACCATTTCCTCGGTTTCAACACGGCCGCATAGCTCACCCCGGATTCAAACCAGACGTCGAGAATGTCGCGCTCCTTCTCAAACGTGGTTCCCCCACACTTCGGACAGGTCGTTCCCGCGGGTAAGAGATCGACAGCCGCTCGCTCAAACCAGACATCGGCGCCTTTGGATTCCATCAACGTGGCAATATGTTCGATTACAACCGGATCGGCAAGCACATGACGACACCCTTCGCAGGTGAAGCCTGGGATCGGCACGCCCCACACACGCTGACGCGAGAGACACCAATCCGGCCGGTTTTCAATCATTCCGTTGATCCGATCACGGCCATAGCCGGGAATCCATCGGACCCGCTCGATCTCCGCCAACGTCTCTGTTCGTAAATCGTTGGTTTCCATCGACACGAACCACTGTTCGGTCGCACGGAAAATCACCGGATTTTTGCACCGCCAACAGTGGGGATACGAATGCCGGAGTGAGCCATGCCCGAGCAAACGCCCGTTCGCATGAAGATACTCGACGATCTTCGGATTCGCCTTCAAGACCTGTTGGCCGGCGAATTCCTTCACGACCGCCGTGAACCGTCCGCTGTTATCGACCGGCGCCAGAATCTCCAAGCGCTCACCGGGTGACGCCTTGGCATTGTGCTCCAACACGAGGAGATAGTCTTCCATTCCATGTCCCGGCGCGATATGCACGCAACCGGTCCCTTGATCGAGCGTCACAAATTCACCGAGCAGGATCGGTGACAGCCCTGTGGACAACGGCCGTTGCGTCTCCAAGCCTTCGAATCCGTCTCCGCCTTTTTTCACACCGACCACACGATAGCTCTCGATCGCACAGGCCTTCGCGACGCTGTCCAAAAGCTTCTCCGCCACAATGAGCAACTCGTCGCCGACTTGAACAAAGGCATAGTCGAAATCGCGGTGAAGGCAGACGGCTTGGTTCGCAGGAAGGGTCCATGGGGTGGTCGTCCAGATGACGACGGAGACCAGTGTGATTCTTTCAGGGAAAGACACGCCGGGAAAGGTTTGTGTCAATACGGACGGTGAGGTCACGAGGGGGAACTTGACGTAGATCGACGGAGAAGTATGGTCATCGTACTCGACTTCCGCCTCCGCCAAGGCCGTTTGATCTTGCATGCACCAGAGCACCGGTTTGAGGCCCTTGTAGACCCCGCCGCGCTCGACGAATTTACCGAACTCACGAACGATCGTGGCTTCATAGCCCGGAGTCATCGTGAGATAGGGATGATCCCACTCTCCAAACACCCCGAGCCGCTTGAACTCTTCCCGCTGCGTGTTCACAAATCGCTCGGCATAGTCACGACAAAGCCGGCGAATGGCGGAAACATCGAGGTCTTTCTTTTTGTCCCCCAACTCCTTCATGACTTGATGCTCGATGGGCAACCCATGGCAATCCCATCCCGGCATATAGGGAGCGTGGAAGCCCGCCATGGTCTTTGACTTGACGATGATGTCCTTCAAAATTTTGTTCAAAGCGTGGCCGATGTGGATACGACCGTTGGCGTAGGGAGGACCGTCATGTAACACATACCGAGGCCGCCCCTGCCCCATGGCTTGAATCTGGTCATAGAGTTTCTGCTGACCCCACCAGGCCAACATGTCCGGCTCCCGCTGCGGCAGATTGGCCTTCATCGGGAAATCGGTTTTCGGGAGATTGAGAGTTGATTTGTAATCCATAGACAATGGAATCAGCCTGTTCACTAGGCAATCATGCCGAATCACGGGACTATACCGGAAGGCAGGGGGTAGGTACCAGTCTTAACTGATGGCCATCATGCGGTCGAGCGCGACTTTTGCCCAATGTTTGTCGTCGTCCGGCACCACAATACGATTGACGACATGGCCATCGGCCAGATTCTCCATGGCCCAACAGAGATGGGCCGCATCGATTCGAAACATGGTGGCACACTGACAGACCGTAGAGGATAGGAAGAATACTTTCTTATCGGTAAGTTCATGTTTCAATCGATTGACGAGATTCAACTCCGTCCCGACCGCCCACACGGTACCGGCCGGCGCGGCAGTCACCGTTCGAATAATGAATTCGGTCGATCCGATGAGATCCGCCTTATTCACCACATCCTCATGGCATTCGGGATGGACGATGACCTTGCCGTCCGGGTACTGTTTGCGGAAGTGGTCCACATGGACGGCTTGAAACATTTGATGAACGCTGCAATGACCTTTCCATAAGATGAGTTTGGCTCGTGTGATGGCGTCCCTGGTATTTCCGCCGTTGGGTTGATAGGGGTCCCACACGATCATCTGCTCGCGGGGAATTCCCATCTTGTTCGCCGTATTACGCCCCAAATGTTCATCGGGGAAAAAGAGGATCTTTTCTCGCCTGGCCCAGCACCATTCAATGACGGCTTTGGCATTGGAGGATGTGCAGGTGATCCCTCCATGCTCACCACAAAATGCCTTGAGCACCGCCGCCGAATTCACATAGACCGCCGGCATCACCGTCTCTTCCACCGGAACCACACGCCCCAACGCTTCCCAACATTGGTCGACCTGTTCGATAGCCGCCATATCTGCCATCGAGCAGCCCGCAGCCATATCGGGCAAAATCACCGTTTGCCGAGAGCGACTGAGGATATCGGCCGTCTCGGCCATAAAGTGGACGCCGCAAAAGACGATGTAGGGCCGTTCGGACCGTTCGGCGGCCAGTTTGGCCAGCAAAAGCGAATCGCCACGGAAATCGGCGTGTTGGATCACCTCATCCCGTTGGTAGTTATGACCGAGGATCATGACGCGCTCGCCAAGCACTTGCTTGGCCGCAACCGTCCGTCGGTAGAGTTCCTCCGCAGACAGCGTCTGATACTCGGTGATTGGCTTTGGTAATGTCGCAACGGCCGCCACAGCTGCCTCCAATTTTGAGAAAAATCATTGTACGATACCCCCCCCCGCACATTCAATGAATGCTCTGCGAGGAAAAGTCCTAGTTACCCCGTCCCAAAGGATAGTGGACAGTATGGGTCCATTAGCCGGTTGACTTCGCGCGTTCCGAGTAATACGATCGCTACGCTAGAGCTAGGGGAGCCCTGAGGCTGAGAGTCCGAATGATCGGACGACCCTCACAACCTGACCTGGGTAATACCAGCGTAGGGAAGCCGGACCAGAGCGGACTCAGTGAGGATTCAGCCGCGTTCCCGGCTCAGGGGAAAGCGGCTTTTTTATTACCAGATTGCCGCGTCGACATGCGCAGTTTGCTTGTCCGCAAACTCCGACACACTATGAAAGGATCTCTTTATGAGCATCCAAGCCAATACGAACGGATCCGCTAACGGGAATGGGATTCCAACTTCTCCATTGACCACCACGCCCCTTCCGGCATCGCGCAAAGTGTACATAGAGGGTGCGCAGCCCGGTATCCGTGTTCCAATGCGGGAAATCAGTCTGACCCAGACCAAAGGCGCGAATGGGACGAAATCAGACAATGCTCCCGTCGTGATCTATGATACCTCGGGTCCTTACACCGATCCCGCCGTCATGATCGACGTTCGGAAGGGACTTCACCCGTTACGCCGCCCCTGGGTACTCAGCCGCCAAGACGTGGAAGAACTTTCGGAGGTGAGCTCGATCTACGGACGCATGCGGGCGGCTGATGCGAAGTTGGCCGAACTTCGGTTTCAGCACATCCGCCGACCCTTGCGAGCCAAACCTGGACGAAACGTGACCCAGCTGCACTATGCACGAAAAGGCATCGTCACGCCGGAGATGGAATTTATCGCCATCCGTGAGAACCAAGCGCACTACGCAACATCCGCGTCTGCATCCCACAATGGTCACGGCGGTGGCGTGAAGCAGCATCCCGGCTTTGCCTGGGGTGCAAATATTCCTCGCGTGATCACCCCGGAGTTCGTGCGCGATGAGGTCGCCCGTGGCCGGGCGATCATCCCATCGAACATCAATCATCCGGAAAGCGAGCCGATGATCATCGGGCGGAACTTCCTCGTGAAGATCAACTCCAACATCGGCAATTCCGCAGTCGCTTCCTCGATCGAAGAGGAAGTCGAGAAAATGATCTGGTCAACCCGCTGGGGAGCCGATACCGTGATGGACTTGTCGACCGGCAAGAATATTCACGAGACACGCGAATGGATCATTCGTAACTCACCGGTGCCGATCGGAACGGTCCCGATCTACCAAGCACTCGAAAAAGTGAACGGCAAGGCAGAGGACCTGACATGGGAAATTTTCCGCGATACGCTGATCGAACAGGCGGAACAGGGCGTCGATTACTTTACGATTCACGCCGGCGTGCGCCTGGCCTATGTGCCGATGACCGCGAAGCGCATGACCGGCATTGTGTCGCGCGGCGGATCGATCCACGCGAAATGGTGCCTGGCCCACCATCAGGAAAACTTCGCCTATACTCACTTTGAAGAGATCTGCGAAATCATGAAGGCCTACGATGTCGCCTTCAGTCTCGGTGACGGACTTCGACCGGGATCGATCGCGGATGCGAACGACGAAGCGCAGTTTGCCGAACTCGAGACCTTGGGCGAGCTGACCAAGATTGCTTGGCATCATGATGTGCAGGTGATGATCGAAGGACCGGGCCATGTGCCCATGCACATGATTCAGGCGAACATGGAAAAACAACTCGAATCCTGTCATGAGGCTCCTTTTTACACCTTAGGTCCCTTGACGACCGACATTGCCCCCGGCTACGACCACATTACCTCGGGGATCGGCGCCGCCATGATCGGTTGGTACGGCTGCGCCATGCTCTGCTATGTCACTCCCAAGGAACATTTAGGGTTGCCGACCCGGGAGGACGTCAAGACGGGTGTCATCACCTATAAAATTGCCGCGCATGCAGCGGACCTGGCCAAAGGCCATCCCGGCGCCCAGGCGCGGGATAATGCCCTATCAAAGGCGCGATTCGAGTTTCGCTGGGAAGACCAATTCAATCTGTCGCTCGACCCGGAAACGGCACGCCAGTTCCATGACGAAACGCTTCCGGACAATGCAGCCAAGGTTTCGCATTTCTGCTCGATGTGCGGTCCTCACTTCTGCTCCATGAAAATCACGCAAGATGTTCGAGACTACGCCGCCCAGTTGCAGATCGATGAACAGCAGGCGATTCAAATCGGCATGCAAGAGAAGGCCGAAGAATTTAAGAAAACCGGTTCCGAGATTTACCGGTAGGAGTGTCTTATGGCCAAACCACGACCAGCCCCGTTACGTGAACGAGATATCACCCGGCAGATTGCCCGGGAATACTATAAAGAGTTTGATCAACTGATCGAAAGCGACGTCATTATCGTCGGCGCGGGACCATCGGGCCTTATTTGTGCCCATGACCTGGCGGCAACGGGATTTCGCACCGTCCTCATCGAGCAAAGTTTGGCCCTGGGAGGAGGTTTCTGGTCCGGCGGGTATCTCATGAATAAGGCCACCATCTGCGAACCGGCAAATGAAATCCTCGAAGAGATCGGGGTGCCTTGCAAAAAGATCAATGAGTGCGAGGGGATGTATATGGTCGATCCGCCGCACGCCACAGGAGCCTTGATCGCCGCCGCATACACAGCGGGCGCCAAGATCATGAACCTCACACGCGTGGTGGATTTGATCCTACGCCAGGAGGGCCTATTGGAGGGAGTCGTCGTCAACAGCACCACCGCCGAGATGGCGGGGCATGACATCATCCACGTCGATCCCATCGCTCTTGAGAGCAAGATCGTCGTGGATGCCACCGGCCACGATGCGGTGCTGGTCGAGCTCCTTCACAAGCGGAATCTGTATAATAAGGTACCGGGAAACGGCGCCATGTGGGTCGCACGATCCGAAGAAGAAGTCATGGACCGCACCGGAGAGGTGTATCCCAATTGCTTCGTCATCGGATTGGCCGTCGCCGCCGTGTATGGCACGCCACGAATGGGGCCTGCCTTCGGCTCGATGCTGCTGTCCGGTCGGTACGGAGCAGAGTTAATTAAGAAAAAGCTGAAAAGCGAATAGCCTTCAGCCGTCGGCTCCGGACCGGAGCCGACGGCTCACAGCCACTCCTTATGGATGTTCAAGACTTCTTACTGCAAGGCGAAGGGCGCGAGGAAGACAAGCGTCAGGCGTGGGATCTCTTTCAGCAGGCCTATGAGCAACAGATGAAGCGTGAACTGGAAGAGGCCGTCAACCTGTACAAGAAATCGCTGGCCACCCATCCCACGGCTGAGGCCCACACGTTCTTGGGGTGGACCTATAGCTGGATGGGACGGATTGACGAGGCGATTGAGGAATGCCACAAGGCCATCGCGCAGGACCCGGACTTCGGCAACCCCTACAACGATATCGGCGCTTATCTGATCGAGAAGGGTGAATTTGACGAGGCCATTCCCTGGTTTCAGAAGGCGATACAGGCAAAGCGATACGAAAGTCCGGCCTATCCGCACCTCAATCTTGGCCGTGTATATGAACGCAAAGGAAATTGGACGGAAGCTATCGATTCGTATAAGAAAGCGCTCACCCTGGACCCGAACTACACGCTGGCGAGGAAGGCGCTCGGACGACTGGTCAGCTCCTTAAATTGAAATATTCTATTTGATCAATCTTGTCTCTCACGTCAGTTTAGCAGTCGGTCTTACGGACGGTTCTATGGAATCCAAAGTCGAGGCGCACACATGAACACAACGGGGCACCAGACGGACACGACAGACCGACCGGACAAGAAAGCGATTCTGGTCGCCATCACCGATCTGTTCTTCTACACCAAAGTGCGAGACGCGTTACGACAACCGGAATACCAGCTTGAAAAAGCACGTACGCAACAGGACATTGTCGACAAGGCCTTGTCGGCGAACCCGGGCGCGATCATCTTCAATATGAACGACCTGACCCTCGACGCTTTTCAGGCGCTGGAAAAGCTGCACGCCGACCCGCGGCTGAAAAGCATTCCGACGCTGGCTTTCGCCAATCATGAAGAAGTCGAGACCTGGAATCGTGCCAAAGCGCTCGGCGTGACGAAGATCGTTTCCCGCAATGAATTTTCGGCTCGCACGAAGGAGCTGGTGGAAGAGGTCATCAACAACCATGTCATCAAGTCATAAGACATTTTTACACGGAATATGAAACAGTCTCGCCTTCATCAGCAACATGCCCAACTCGGAGCGACGTTTCAGGATATCACGGGCTGGGAAATGCCGGCTCATTATGGCGATGTCGTGGCCGAACATCGCGCGGTCCGCCAGGCAGTGGGGATCGCCGACCTCTCCCATCGCGGCAAGCTCAGGGTCACGGGCGAAGATCGTGTGAAGTGGCTGCAAAGCGTCATCAGCAACGATATCCTTCCTCTCCAACCGGGGCACGGCCGCTATTCCAGCTTGTTAACCCACAAAGGCAAGATGCTCACGTACTTCCGCCTGTACATACAGACTGAAGCGGTCACGCTGGAAGACGTGGGCGAGATCGGGGAAATCACGTTCCAAGCCCTACGCAAATTCCTGCTCTACGGGACCAAAGCCAAGATGGAGAACTGTGCCGAGAGCTGGGGGCTGCTGTTGATCAGCGGACCAAAGGCCACCCATGTGGTGCAATCCGCGTTCGGCGTGGAGGTTACGGACTTGAAGCCGGTCGATTTTGTCACGGCGCAGATCGGCGGCCATCATGCCCTGGTGTTATGCACCGAAGAAACGGGAGAGATCGACATCGAGGTGCTGCTTCCTGCGGATAGTCTCTTGACCGCATGGACCAGTGCCATGCAGGCCGGTGCGAAGTTCGGCATCAAAGCCATCGGCACCCACGCGCGGGAAGCCTTGCGCATCGAAGCCGGCATCCCGAAGGCCGGGCCGGATTTGAACGAAGAGATTGTGCCGCCCGAAGCGAATCTTGAAGGCAAGGCCTTCAGCCTGAGCAAAGGGTGTTATCCGGGGCAAGAAGTCGTGGCACGCATGGATACCTACGGCAATGTACGCCGCAAGTTGGTCGGGCTGGTCTTGAAAGATTCCGTTGTTCCACCGCATGGAGCCAAACTGTATAGCGGCGACCGTGAAGTGGGCTGGATCAGCAGTGCCGTCCGTTCGCCGCAGCTGAATCAGGTGATCGCGCTCGGGTTTCCACTTAGGGATTTTAGTAAGCCAGACACTGCTCTCTCAATCGAAATCGGCGGCCGGCGACACGAGGCCACGGTCCACACCCTACCCTTCCATACGAAGCAGCATCAACTTACCCAAAGCGACTGATGTCCACGCACGAACAACAAGACAGCGTCAGTGTGACCCCTTATGAGGCGGCCGGCGGGATCGAAGGCATCACCAAGTTGGTCGATGAATTTTACGTCAACATGGATACGTTGCAGGAAGCGAAGATCATTCGAAACATGCACCCCCCTGATCTCACCGATGCACGTAAGAAATTGACGTACTTCCTCTGTGGTTGGCTCGGCGGCCCGAGGCTGTTTCAACAGCACTATGGGCCGATCAGCATTCCCGGCGCGCATAAACGGTTCCCTATTGGCTACGAAGAACGCGATGCCTGGCTCTTATGCATGCAGCGAGCCCTTGCCGTCCAGCCGTACAGTGCCGAATTGAAGGACTATCTCTTGGCTGCGCTCAGTATTCCAGCCGAACGAGTCCGGCAAGTGAATGCCGGAGAAATTTAGGCCTCTGCCCTTCCCTTAGCCGCCTGCACAAACTGATCGATTCCCTTCACTCACGCACATTAGGATACAGTCCTGCATCCTTCTGAATACAGGACTACAAACTTCATGAGATCTACTGCACCACCATTGTCCTACAAATCAACCGAATACTGGCTCCGATCCCCCATCGTTCACGTGGCATTCTCTTTGCTCTAACCAGTGCTCAAGGCGATATCAGAATTGGCAAGTGGCGTAAGGTCTAGCGATTGGCTCAGACCCGTCTTCAGGAAGCATCGGGATGACACGACCTACTAGAGAGGAATAGGCGGAAGCGACACTGGACGGTAAAGTGAGTCAAGAGTAGTGAAGGACGAAATGGCTTTCCTCTTCAACAATTCCAATGATCACCCACTTCAGGCGGAACCGATCTCAATCGGATGCGAAGCCTGGATCGACGTGAACCGGTTTTGTGCCGCTGAAAAGTCCGGAACCATCAGAGCCTCTGGAGACCACTCTCATTCGGCGACCTCTCAGAGTACGCTCACAAGGTCGCTATCAGGTCTCCAGAGGAAGTTTCGGAAGAGTTTAGGCGAAGACGTAGGCTAGCCGCGACCGCCACTCCCTCTCTGTTTACCTCGCCTTCGCTCAGAATCTGCGCTGACGAAGCACAAGCGGCATCATTCACATAATCCGAAACGAAACTATCCTAGCCCACACATTCCATGGTAACCGTTTGCATCACTGATGCGCCGTCCGTTCGTTTTACTCCATCATGCGACCATAGCGGCAACTTGCACGCTCCTCATCGGTTGTGCGGCAACTAGGATCGGCACAATTCAGTTTCAACTTGAACCGAACCGCTGGTTTCCTGGAAACTGCCAGGCACATAGAGAGGACTTTCTCCCATCACAATGAGCAGCACCATCGAACACGACTACGCGCCGGTCTGCGATCTGTATGAACGGCACCTTGGGCCGGCCTTGTT
This sequence comes from Nitrospira sp. SG-bin1, assembly GCA_002083365.1. Lineage (NCBI taxonomy): Bacteria > Pseudomonadati > Nitrospirota > Nitrospiria > Nitrospirales > Nitrospiraceae > Nitrospira > Nitrospira sp. SG-bin1. The sequence goes on from LVWS01000001.1 coordinate 100,835, forward strand.
TGAGCGCTATGCCATCGATCTTGCCCGGCGCGTGGCCAGGGAATGCACGGAAGGCACCGTTCTTGAGATGGCCTGCGGAACTGGCATCGTCACTCGACGGCAACCGATATCAATCCCGGCATGCTCGACTATGCGCAAAAGAGACTGAAAGATATGGAGGGAATACGCTGGCAACAGGCAGACATCGTGGACCTGCCATTTCCCCATGCCTCGTTCAATGCCACAGTATGTCAGTTTGGGCTCATGTTCGTGCCGAATAAAGACCGCGCGTTTCGCGAAATGCGCCGAGTCCTGGTCAATGATGGCCTGCTCGCGTTCAACGTATGGGATCGTATGGAGCGCAATCCCTACGGCGTCATCGTGCACGAGACCGTTTCAAAATTCTTCCCGGACAATCCACCGCAGTTTTTCAAAGCGCCCTATAGCTTTGCCGATGTTGATGTCTTACAAAGTTTGCTGATTGCAAACGGATTTGACCAGGTGGAGATTCAGACCGTCCCACTGGAGTGTTATAGTACATCTGTGAGGTCACTGGCGATCGGGTTGATTGAAGGCGCGCTAATTCTCGCCGAGATTCAAGAGCGCGGCGCGTCGCCTAGTCCCATCATCGATGCGGTGACGGCAGCGTTGGTCAAAATCGGTCGAGACAGTCCGTTCCGGTCTGTCATGCAGGCGATTGTAGTGACCGCACGGGCGAAGGAATAGCAGGAGCTCTCCACCCTCGGAGGCCTGGATCGAAATACGGAGGTTCTATGAAAACGCACACGTTGCGTGCTCATCACTGTGTGGCAACCCTCACACTTTTTCTTATTCCCACCATAACGTGTGCGATGTCCGGCATGGACATGCCACACGGCGAACAGGCACATATGAGCTCCTCCCTCTCGAAAAATATGGGTAAGCCGATCAACTCATCGGAGTCGGAGATCGAGATGACCTACAGTGCCGATGGAAAGTCGGCCATCTTCGTCTCAGGGCGCAAAGGAAGTATTCCCTCACCAGGCGTATCTTACAACTTCGACATCTGGATGTCTCACAAGGTGAGCGGCGCGTGGCAAGAGCCGATTCATTTGGGACCAGACATTGATCCGACCGTGGGGCCGAACATTGATACATCTGCCTGGGAATTGGAACCGAGTTTCTCGGATGACGGCAATGTTATCTATTTCACACGATACGAGCCCGGCAATCTCTCCACCGGCGACCTCTATGTGACGCAGAAAATCAATGGCGTTTGGCAACCGGCCAGAAATTGGAACGATGTCCCGGAGCTCCCCCACATCAATACGCCGACGGGCGAGGAGCACTGTCCGATCATTGCTTCCGACAACCTCATCTACTTCAACTATCAGCAGCCGGGCGTGACCCAGGACAGCGATATCTGGAAGGTCGAGAAGAAAGACGGCGTCTGGCAGAAACCGGAGAGCCTAGGGCCTCGCATTAATTCGCCCTACCGTGATCATATGCACTGGACCGGCCTGTCGAAGGACGGGAAAAGTCTCATTGTCACCAGTACCCGTCCGGACATGGGCTCGAGGGGCGGACATGATATGTGGATCTCCCACCAAAACCCGAAAGGCGAATGGCAAGAGCCGCTAAACTTGGGCGATACCATCAATACTGCCGGTGAAGATATGTGTTGGACCTTTATGCCGGACGGCAAAACATTCACGGGCGGTTCTGGCCCTCGCGATTCGTACAATCACGATATTCTGTGGGTCCGCAAAGACGATGTCCCGTTGCTGAAGAATTTTGAACCGATTGGGCCGCCACCTAATTTGCTCTCCAATGGTCAGGCGAAACCGAGCGCCACAGAGTGATTGCACTGTTGTTCTCTGAAGGACGTTTTCTCACTCAGAGGCACCTATCTATCAAATGAATGACCAGCCTTCTTAAGCCAGAGTCCGGCACCGGCCACAAAGAGGCACCCTTCGAGCCATCAAGCTCGGAGGGTGTCCTGAAAAGACACAGATACCTTCTAATCGGTATAGTTGCAGGCCTGGTCATAGTTTCCGGCACGGTGTCGATACAAAACAAGAGGCCTCAGTCCGCTGACGGACCAAAAGTGGTGGTTGAGGAAGCCACGATCGTCGGTCCTCTCGTCCAACACAATGTCCCAACCGCGACGGTCCTTCTCAAGAATACCGGGCACTCTCCTGCTCGAACGACCAGAACCCGTCTCGTGATGACCGTCTGGACTTCGAACAGCTTTCCGGATTGGAAGATGCCACTGCAACTCGCGCCCGATGCTCAAAACGTTGGCGAGATCGATCCAGGATCTGTTGCACCCCAGACCGTTTCCTTGATCACTCCGCTCACCGACGTGCAAGGCATGCACTTGGAGCGCCAAGACTGGTTCATCGTGATCCTCGGCGTCGTGTCCTATACAGATGCGGTCGGCAATCCGCACGAGACGAAACTCTGCCTCATCTGGCGAGAGACTTCCAAAGAAACTCTCGACCCCTGCGAGAAATGGAATGAGGTGGATTAGCGAGGGCCGTGGCTCAGGCATGACAACATATTCATGCCTGACGCTTCGCGAAAATCAGCGTTCCGGATTGCGTGCCGCCGTGACTGCCCTGGCGAATCTCAAAAGACTGGCCCGTTCTTCGTCGTCCAACGCCAACAGCAAATGAGCTTCCTCCCCGTGCATCAAACGCAGGCTCAAGAACGGCTCTTCCCGACGCTTTTCGCGGTTGTCCCACATCGCGTCGATCACCTGCACCTTATCCAATTGACCGACCGACACAACGTCGTAACGGAAATAGGAATCGCCGATGACGATGTCGAATACGACATTCCCCGCCGTCAGCAGCGCGAGATTGAATCGACCTTGATCTTCGTATCCTTCCGGCAAGAATCTATTGATATGACAGAGAACGATCTTGCGATCACCCAACGCGCTCCGGAACTTTTTTTTGAGCGCCTCATAATCGATCTGCAGAGCCTTTTCATCCGGTCCGGTGGAGGCTACAGCCGCCGCTTCAGCCTTCGAGAAAACATCATCGGCGGACATTAATTCAGACATGACTTATGCTTCCTTTCTCTCGTTGGAGACACTCAGTGAACTCGGGAGCCGTACGGTACCCGGCCATCTGCGGCAATTGCAAGAGGCTGGCGTGATAAGATGGCATTACTGCCCAGCCGGCACACGATGAGAAAATCGCCGATTTCCGGCCTCGTCCACCACCGTCACTTCAAACACGTCCTTCGTGACACGGACCAGGCCAAAGTTCTGATACCCCGACTCATTCACCAATCGCATGGGATGCAGTTCATCGCTGGCGGCGGTAAGCCTTCCCGGCCTGGCCGAGAGAGGACCTACCATATACTCATGAAAATCGATGATCCCGTCTTGATTAGGATCATAGGCATTGGCCTGGACCCAATGCACATCCCCGGCGAGAAACACGACGTTCTTGACCGTATGTCCGAGGATGGCATCGACAATCAGCTGCCGTTCTCTTCCAAAGCCGGTTCCGGTCGGCTCATTTCCCCACCCATCGTTGCCCAAACCGACTTTCTCGATCGACAGTGGAACGGAAGTGGCAATGACTTTCCATGTTGCCGTAGAGGTGCGTAGCCCATCAAGCAACCATTTCAATTGGTCATTCCCCAGCATCGTTTTGAATGGCCCGTCTCTATCCTCGTTCCGGCTGCGATATTGCCTGGTATCCAGTATAAAAAGTTCGAGATCGGCCCCGCATCGAATGCTCCGATACATGCGATGGGGATCCTGCTCAGGGGACGCGATCGGCCAGTATTCGCGGAACGCCTGACGTCCTGCCGGCATCTGATCGTCATACGGACCGGCAAAATCGTTCCTTACTTCATGATCGTCCCAGATCACATAAACCGGCACCGTTCTCAAAAATCGACGAAGCGCCTCGGCGCCGCGCTGATAACGGTGCCGCGCTCGATAGGTCTGCAAGGTGGTCGCTTTGAAATCAGCACCTGGCTCGTTCGGTGGCGAGGGACAAGGATTGTCGCTATAGATCGTATCCCCAAGAAATAGGAAGAAGTCGGGACTGTGCCGATGGATCATATCAAAGATGGGATAGCCGCTCGCGCCCTGGCGGCAGCGTCCTTGACCGCCGAGATCCCCGCTCCACGCGAACGTCACCACGGCGGAAGTCGTTTCGTCGGGCAACGTCGTAAATTCGCCCTTGGCGGCGAGGCTCGCCGAGCGCTGCCTGGTGTTCTGGTCGGCAGAATCGATCAGGACATGGTAGCGGTAACGTGTCGCGGGACTCAGCCCCTCCAGTGGGATAGTGAGAGTGTAATCCGTCTCAGCAGTCGTCAAGATGGAAGCCGTTCTCGGCACCGGCGTCACGACGGTCGCCTGCTTCAATGCCAGGTCCCATCGTGAAACGGTAGCCCACTCGATCTGAACCGAAGCCGGTCCGTCGGTACGCAGCCAGAGCAACGCGCGTTGTGAACTCACGTCGCCGACCGCGACACCCTGAGGTAAGAGATTCGATCCAACCGCGGTCGTTTCCGTCGATGAACCGTCGGAACGAATACTTTCACGCGGAAAGGCCGAGCAGCCGATGAATAAGGCGAGAAGGATCAGAATACCGGCCTGTTGAAGGAACGCACGCATCGGGCACTCCTACCCTATGCAATGATGAAGGGTCAAGCAGCAGAGCGAACCGCGGACTTGAAAACCGGTACAACCGACCGGCATACTAAGCTGGTTCACAGGAGATCCGCGATGTTGGATACCCACTGTTGCGTACCCAACTGTCTGGAGAACCCCTATGCTCCGGCCGGTACACATTCCATCTGCAAAGACCATTTCCTCAGCTTTCTCACCTGGCGCCGTCGCCGCGGTACTCAGATGTTTCATGCCTATGCCGGCATGACGATGGAGGAACGCGATACCATCGCCGCCGAATGGATGAAAACGCTCCGTACGGACGACGTGCCTGCTGTCGCACCGAAGCTGTAATTACCCTTATTCTGCTACAGCGACAAGCCATCATCCCAAGGCTTCATAGAGTCGTTGGGCGGGAGCGTTTGTAATCGCGGTTGCTAATTCGACACGAACCGCGCCGTTGGCACGAGCCGTTTCGGCAGCCGACTTGAGCAATTGAGTCCCTACATCTCGCCGCCTGGCGTCAGGTATGACGAACAAGTCGCTGAGCACATACATCGGCGCGACAAGGATGGATGAAAAGGTTGGGTACAGCTGCGCAAAACCAACCGCCCTCCCAGCGCCGTCTTCAGCTATGAGGACCACCGACTCATTCCGAACAAAACGATCGCTCAAGAATTGCCTGGCAATAATCAGATCAGAAGGTTGTCCATAGAATTGGCGGTAAGCATCAAAGAGGGGAACGAGTCGATTGAGATCATGAAGCGTTGCTCGCCGGATTGAATGGGACATGCCTATTGAAGATAAGGTATCACATCATTGCGCCGACTATCTCGCCACTCGAAACTATTTGGCTAGGCGTGTTTGCTCAGGACTCCCTCTTTATGCAATCGGCGAAGAAGATCGCTCACGAGAATCTTTAGTTCCTCATGACGGTTTCTTCAGTCCTGCAGCGTATTTTATTAAGACTTGAAGGTGTCCACTTGCCATTATCTGATGAGTGGGATTCTGTGACTCCTGAAAAAGCAGGCTGGCATATTCATACTTATGGACAAGATCATTGTTCATACGAAAAGAGTCAATTAGCCCTCTAGCCCTTGCATATGTCAACACAATCGCCTTGCGAAGATCATTATCTTTGATTCATCCAACAAAAAATGTGTTTGTATTGTAGATCGTAAAGTAGTCCTGCGTGATGGGCCAATACATGAGCATAGGCTGTCCATCCCCTAATGCCTCTATCTGAGCTCCCGCGCTACGAACATAACCGTCCCATAAAGACTCGACTTCGTCATGAATCGCTTGCAGCAGACCCTTCAACTGATCAGCATCATTTTGCTTCTGTGTTGCCATTTGAAGTCGATGGGCAACATACGTAGCCAGTAGAGTTAGGGCACTCCCAATAAGAGCGCCTACCGCAGAAGAGATTAGCGTCCCCCAATCCCAGTAGTTATGTGATGCCATCAGCTCTCTACCAACCTATTGAAATGAAGTTCTAATTCTTACGCTCTTTTCTCTTTAACGCATTCAGCCAGGACCTTCCGAGGTCGCGCGTTGGCCAACACCTTAACCCTCTTTTTCTTATAAGCGGGACGCTGTGTGGTTTTCTCCTGCGCGCATTGAGCGAGCACCGCCCACTGCCCCGATCAACACTTGCCCTGCCGCCTCACCATCTCGGCGGCGTGAACAAACGTGAGGCTCGTTATTCCTCGCCTCGTTCACCCCATCACCGGCGACCCGTGGTGATGGATCATCAACCATTCATCGCCGATGAGTTCGAATAGGTTCGTCGCGAGGACCTTGGCTTGTTGCGGTTCGTCGGATTGTTGGGTGGTGAGATTCTCGACGCAGATGACCCATGCCATATCGCCCGCCACCTGGACCATCACATCGGTGAGCTCGAACTTCATCGAAAAGGTGTTGTTGAAGATCAACACCCAGGAATCACGGACGGCGGGCCATCCGGAACGGATGGTCCAACCCGGATGAATACAGGTGACATATTCTTGATGGGCCCAGATCGCGTCCATTTTCGCAATGTCGAGACTCTCAAAAGCATCGTAGAATATCTGGTTGGTTTTCGTGACGGCTTCGATACGCTGTTTTAGCACGCAGCATCTCCCGGTCGGCGGAGCCGTATCATACTGCAAGCGAGCGTGGCACTGCGAGGACATTTCTCACAAGCAACGGGGACTTTCAACCGCGAATTCAGGAAGAGCCTTCCTATCTGAACCATCGCAACCATGAAGCTTTCGGCGTATCACCTGGCCAAGGTGAGAGTATAGGTAGGCTGGAGAGCACGTTACCGACGCTAACTTGTTTGCAGGAAAGAACTGAATAGGTTCGCGACTACCAAACACCGTTTTATGTACAGATAAGAGGTCGGAGGAACAACGCGTTCATTACCGTAATGGCAAGTTCTCTATCAAGAATCACAAGAGCTTCTCTTTACGCAACAGACAAAATGCGAACGAAGCAGTTCAACTGCTGCCGTCATGTTGGTCACAGAATATTAGGATTTCCCTCCTTTCACCGCCTCCTCTTCCAATCTGGCGACTTTCCTCAACATCAATGTCTTCCTCCGTAGCGGTGTGGCAAAGTTGGCGCCATCAGAAGGCATGCCGTCGATATGCTCATGCAGTCTCGGCAGACTTCGAAACAAGTCATCCAGGGCATCCAGCACTCCGCCGACGATTTTTCGAAGCTCCCGCTCCGTATAGTGAAGTGGAACCAGGCGCCGCCGTTGCCATCCTCGGAGCGCGAAGGTCTTTTCGAACCGCATATGAGACCGCTCGCACACCAACACAAATTCCCTTCCTCGGCCGTCTTCAAGTATCACCCCTTTCAAATTCATGCCGCTTCACCTCCCCCCTCCTTTCTCAGCAAGCCCCATCCGGCCCATCCTGCTCACTCACACTGTGTTTTCATTCCGTCATTTCCGTGTATCACGACGGGTCATGCAACATCGGCGACTTTCGTAACCCCGTTTCCTCGACACGGCGACTCATGCGCCGCTCCGGCATCAACAGTCACTTACATTGCTCACAGTGAATGAACGCTTTTCCCATTGCTGCAGTATATTGGAGGAAATGGCATGGACCCATCGGGAAAATCCTGAAAAGAGAGGCAGACATCACTGATGAAACGCCAGGAATTAACCAAAGGTCGATGGATATAGGCCAAGGCCCTGGGAATGACTGTTTCCAAAACCCTGTCCGCTTCGTTCGGGAGGGTGCAAGGTCCCCAGAAAGGCGTGGGGACCCCGCGGTAAAAGTGGAAGTGGGCAAATCCCTCTTCGATGCCGGCACGGGCATGTGCCGATTGCCGTTACCTGTTTTTCTTTAAGAACTTCCTCCCATTCTCTCGTCTTAGAACCTCACAAAAGAACCAATCACCCTTGCAGTCGATCCACCATTCTGAGAGGGCTAACTGGAGACAGTCCCGTGCGAACTAGTATTGCAGCTGCAACGCGACGTGGAACGAATCGACCTTGTTGCCGACAGCGCCCGGGCCAAAGTTGT
>LVWS01000002.1 GCA_002083365.1 Nitrospira sp. SG-bin1
TTCGTCAATTTACACACGCGGCTTGACATCACCCGTTTCAATGGACTGTTAGCATAACCCCGCGTTTTATGAAGGCGTGCCCCGGATGTCCTAGAGGAGTTGGAGCATGATGATTCGTGGTTGGCAGTCCGTGTTTTCTGCGGTCGGAATCGCTATTTTTATCCTGTCCATGAGCTCTCCGGTTCTGGCCACGTCGGAATCGGGGGATAATGGCGCCCAAAAATCCTACGGTGAAAAGGATCTCCTATTACCGGACCTGCTCGATTTGCAGTCCGAACCGGAAGACCGGCTTGTCATTCTGCCGGAAATCAAACGCGATGGAGAGCGGTTCTTTTTGAGTTCATTCAAGCTGCCAGACAAGATCACATTTGCCGGAATGCCGGTCCCGTTGGATAACTGGCAAGTGAGAGAACGGATCGAATATGAATTTTATCAATTCTTGGAAGATCAAGGTGAGAGTATCATCCTCGCCAAACGCACCGGACGTTGTTTTCCTCCAGCAGAAAAACAGTTGGCCGATGCCGGTTTGCCTGATGATCTCAAGTACATGTTGCTCGTCGAAAGCAAATGCATTTCAGCCGCCTACTCGAGAGCGAAGGCATCCGGCCCCTGGCAATTCATCCCCTCCACTGGTCGCCGGTATCGTTTGAAGAGCGACGCCGTTAGGGATGAACGTCGGAATCTCGAAATGTCGACTGAAGCGGCGGTAAAGTACCTCAAGTACCTGAAGGACTTTCAGGACAATGATTGGTTCTTGGCGATGGCCTCCTACAACGCGGGTGAGGAACGGGTCCGCAAACTGCTCAAGGAGCAAAAAATTACCGACTATTGGAAGATGCATGGCCCTCGTGAGACCATGCGGTATGTTCCTCGTATCATCGCCGCGAAGGAAATCTATTCTCAGCCGGAGAAGTATCTTGGGCTGACCAAGAAAGACCTCTATATGCCGCTTGAGACTGAAACTATCACGGTCAACGTCAAGGAATCCCAGCGCGCGCTGACCTCGATCGCCGAGGAATTCGGCACCTATCTGCTTGAACTCAAGATGCTGAATCCTGAATTTAAAAAGGATGTCCTCCCTCGCGGGACCTATCACATTCGAATTCCTCGTCAGAGCTGCCCCAATCGGTGCTTCAAACAAGAAATGGCTGCTCCTTAATCTTCTCGTCAATGGCACTTCAATTGCCCGCTTTCCCTGCGCCGCCACTTCTTCGGAAACTGATTGCCGCGGGGCTGGAGGCGGCGGACCCCTACCAGGCCCTGCTTCGAAGCGTCTCGCTCAAGAGACATTCTTTGCGAGTGGGTCATAACATTTATGATCTTTCGCGGATCGACCGTGTGATAGCCGTCGGTGCCGGCAAGGCGTCCGCAAGGATGGCGCAGGCATTGGAGGCAGTCCTTGGGGAAAGGCTGGAAGGGGGACTCGTCATCGTCAAGACAGGTCACAGGCTCGCCACCAAGCGGATCGCCGTGCTCGAAGCCGGTCACCCAATACCCAATCGCGCCGGCATTCACGCGACCCAGCGGCTCCTGAATTTCATACAACATCTGAAACCGCGAGATCTGTTGATCGTTCTCGTGTCAGGAGGTGCATCGAGCCTCCTACCGGCTCCGGTCGCAGGCGTAACACTGGCTGATAAGCAACGTACGACGCGCCTGCTGCTCCGCAGCGGAGCAGCCATCAATGAGGTCAATGTCGTTCGAAAGCATCTGTCCTTGATCAAAGGCGGTGGACTGGCGGGATCCACTCGAGGGCGGATCATCACGCTCATTCTCTCAGACGTCATCGGCGATGATCTCGGTTCCATCGGCTCCGGGCCGACAGCCGGCGATCCATCGACCTTTGCAGATGCCGTGGAAGTGTTGCAGCGATATGGATGCTGGCCTGCCATACCGGCGTCCGTCCGCCGCTACTTGGACCGTGGGCGACGAGGAAAAGCCCCTGAGACTCAGAAGCCCGGTTCGCCACGGTTGCGCTCAGTACAGCATCACATCATCGGTAATAATCGGATCCTGCTGGAAGCGGTCGCACGTGCCGCACAGCAAGCCGGTCTCCGCACCACGATCGTTTCGGACCCTATCATCGGAGAGGCACGTGTGGCAGCGAAGCAGTTGACCGGCATTGCCAAGACAATCACGGAACGACATAGTCTCTTGAAGCGCCCCTGCTGTCTCATCGCGGGAGGCGAAACCACGGTGACGGTCACAGGCCGAGGAAAAGGCGGACGGGCCCAAGAGTTTGCCGCGGCGGCGGCATGTGAGATTACCGGCCTCCTCAACACATGGGTCGTGGCACTGGGCACCGACGGAACAGACGGACCCACCGATGCAGCCGGAGCGATTGTCAGCGGCAACACCGTCGCCCGAGCAAAAAAACTCGGCATTGATCTGCATTCGTTTCTCAATCACCACAATACCTACCCTGCCTTAAAGGCCCTTGGATGTCACATCCATACCGGTCCTACCGGCACGAACGTCAATGACCTTTACCTGGTCCTCCTGCTCTAGCTACTATGCCGCCTTATGCACCGTCCCTTGATCCTTCCGCTGTCTCACTGCAGCGATGTCACACTCACTGGCGGAAAGGCCGTTGGACTCGCTGGGCTCATCGCCGCCGGCTTTGCCGTTCCTGAAGGATTCTGCGTCACGACAGAGGCCTATGCGCACACTCTGCATGCGTCAGGGTTTAGAGAGGAAGAGGAGTGGCAGAAGGTCGGAGCGCTGGAAGGAAACGAACGCACGTCGGCCTTGGCCGACTGCCGGAATCGCATCAGACAACTAGAGACATCCCATCTAGCCTTCCGATGGCAGACGGCACTCCAAACACTCAATCAACCATCAGCCACACGCTGGGCCGTTCGATCATCGGTCACGAACGAGGATACGGCTCACGCCAGTTTTGCGGGACTCTATCGCACGCACCTGGGTATGTGTTCTTCTGAAATCGACTCGGCACTGAAGGACCTTTGGGCATCGCTGTGGGAGGAACGGGTGGTGGGCTACACGGCTCACCGGAATCAGGCACCTCCTCCCAGAATGGCAGTGATCATCCAACCGATGGTCGATGCACGATCGGCCGGAGTCGCCTATTCAATACATCCTGTGACCGGGCGATGGAATCATGTCACGATCAACGCCGTACCTGGTCTCGCTGCGCCGCTGGTCGATGGAAGGGTTGAGCCGGATCAGTATGTCGTGGAGATGACCGACCAGGGACAACCTATCTGCATTCGCTCACGCAGTCTCGCTCACAAGTTTGAACGTCTGATGATTTCCGAGAGAGGCCTGCGCACCGATCGGCTCGATGAAGCGGGTCAAGTCCGTCCGTCGCTGACGGATGATCAAGTCTTTTCCCTTGCCCTGATCACCAAACAAGTCGAGCAGGCCTTCGGACACCCGATGGACCTCGAATGGGTATTCGACGCCACACAACTCTGGCTCGTGCAGGCCAGGCCGATTACCGCTGTCCGTCCTTCAACCGATTTCACCAACGATGACTGCGAGTGGTCGCGTGCCAATTTCAAGGAGACGATGCCGGAACTCCCGAGTCTGCTGAGTCTCTCGTTTCTCGAACAGTTCATGGAGCGTTATATCCTCGCTCACTATCGAAGGTTTGGTTGCCGTATTCCCGACGGTCTCTCATCAGTTCGCGTGCTGAAGGGACGCCCGTACATGAACGTCACCCTATTTCATATCTTGATCGCCCAACTGCATGGAGATCCGTCGCTGAATGCCGAACAGATGGGCGGTGAACCACTGCATACCATCCCACCGGTACGACCGCTCAACGGGGTGGCATTTCTCCGAGCCTTGTGGATGATGTGGGCGGAGATGCGACGAGTTGAACGCTCTGGTCCGCACCTGTTTCAGGAAATGAAACACTTGGCCATGACGTATCGCCGTGAGCGCATTCTGCACCTGTCCTTGGAAGAACTCGTGACCGAACTCGACAAGCTCGGTCCCTGGTTGGAAGGGCGGGAGGTGACGTTCGGCATCGCCGCGGGAGTCGGACAATGTCTGCAGCTCTTCAGCCAATTCCTTCCTCGTTGGCTCGGCACGGACTGGAGGGGCTTGTTGAACGCCGCGCTCCAAGGACAAGGGACCGTCATCAGCGCGCAACAGATCCTCCGACTCGCGGAGCTGACGGACATCGCCCGAGACGAACCGAGGACGAACGCTTTTCTCACATCCGAACCATGGGACTCTTCGGCGTTTCGTGTGGCTCTGGCCGGCACGCATTTCCTTCGAGTTTTCAACGGTTATTTGGATGACTATGGGCACCGCGCGATCGGTGAATCGGACGTCATGTCTCCGCGTCTGGCCGACAATCCGGAATCGATTCTGGCTATCGTGCGTATCCAGCTCATGTCCGCCTCTCCTTCACGACAACACATTCTCTTACGTCAGGGAACTGCGAAAACCGACGCACTGACTCGGATCAAGCAACGCATCGGCTGGCGTTATCACAGATGGATCGTCTTCCTGTGGTGTTACCGAAGGCTCTGCCGTTTCTTCTCGCTGCGCGAAGCCAACCGACATCATTTGATGTATTACTCGACCGCCATCCGTACCCTGTTGATACGCGTCGGAGAGCGTTTGGTCGAACGGGGGCTGCTTCATCAGGTGGACGACATCTTTTTTTTGACGATCAAGGATCGGGCCGACCTGCTCGCCGGAAGCACCCGCGACTGGACGGCTGTGATCCAGGCCAGGAGAAGCGAGCGAGCACGCAATGCGGCGATCGAGGTGCCGGACACGATTCGCGACTGGCAAACTGCGAGCGAGCAGGCGAGGGCATCGGAAAAATCCGCCGGGGGCGATCTCTTGTCAGGCATGCCGATCAGCATCGGAACCGTAACTGGCCCGGTTCGAGTGATTCGCTCGGTTGAAGATTGGGGTAAGGTCATGGCGGGGGAAATTCTTGTCGTCCCGGTGATCGACCCCGGGCTGGCTCCGCTCTTCGGCCTTGCCGGTGGTCTGATCGCGGAAATGGGCGGCACTCTCTCTCATGGAGCCATCATCGCTCGAGAATACGGACTACCGACGATCGCCAACGTTGAAGGCGCCATGGCCCGGCTTACCGATGGACAGCGTATAGCAATGGACGCCGACTCAGGGACCATCCGTATAGGGCCATCCTCACAATCCGCTGACGGATAGAGCTGATTGATTGGGGCCTTCTGCTCCTTGATCTTTTTCAATCCCTTGCGTACTCTGCTTTAAATTATCAGCACTTCACACTATATGCAGTGTTCACTACACCGCCCTCCATGCAGGCTATGCGATGACTGATGTGACTGATATGGCTGCCATTCTTGTAGCCTTTGGTGTGGGGCTGTTTTGCGGCGGCCTCTTGATCGGTCTATGGGTCACCAGCCGCTTGCGACCTCCGGCTCAGCGAGCTGAAGCCACCGTGGACGAGCTACGAATGCGACTCGAAAGCGAGCACGAAGCTCTTTCATCTGCCCAACGAGCATGGGCGGAGGCTCAACAGGCTCGAGTGACGGCGGAAACCCGTCTGGAGGATACGGCCCGACAACTGCTGGACCAGAAAGCCCTGATCGACCACACGAGGCAGGAACTCCTGGGTGCGTTTCAAACGCTCTCCGGCGAGGCATTGAAACACAACAACGAGACCTTCTTGAAGCTCGCCGCCGTATCGTTTGAAACTCTCCATATCAAAGCGGACAGCGACTTGGCACAGCGGCAGCAGGCCGTCGATGCGCTAGTCCGCCCGCTCCAAGAGTCGCTTCAACGCTATGATGAACAGTTGCGACTGTTGGAACAGTCCCGGCAATCCGCCTACGGGGGATTGGATCAACATCTACGATCGTTGGCGGAATCGCAGCAACGGTTGCAGCAGGAGACCGGAAACCTGGTGAAAGCTCTGCGGGCTCCGACCGTACGGGGTCAATGGGGCGAGTTGACGTTGAAGCGGGTCGCCGAACTCGCCGGGATGGTCGATCATTGTGATTTCGTCGAGCAGCACTCCGTGACAGGTGACGAGGGGCGGTTTCGACCCGATATGATCGTACAGTTGCCCGGAGAGCGACAAATCATCGTGGATGCGAAGACGGTGCTCTCCGCCTACCTGGAGGCTCATGAAGCTCAGACTGAAGCGCAACAGACGGACGCCCTGCGTCGCCATGCCGCTCAGGTCAAGAGTCGCATGGACGAATTGTCGTTGAAAGCGTACTGGACTCAGTTCGACCGCGCACCGGAGTTCGTCGTGTTGTTTCTGCCCGGGGAACAATTCCTCGGAGCGGCGCTGGACCACAACCCCCGCCTTATTGAAGAAGGATTTGCCAACGGAATCGTGTTGGCCACCCCCGCGACGCTCATCGCGTTACTCCGCGCAGTCGCGTATGGCTGGCGCCAAGAACGCATGACGGCCCATGCGGAAGAAGCCGGTCGGTTGGGCAAGGAATTGTACGAGCGCATGGCGGTGCTGGCTGAACATATGAACGATGTCGGACAGGCGCTCGGGAAAAGCGTGTCCGCGTATAATCGCGCCGTCGGTTCTCTGGAGACGCGCATCCTTCCCGCAGCGCGGCGCTTCAAAGAATTGGGAGTCTCGTCGGATCGGGACATTATGGCGTTGGAACCGACGGAAGTTATTCCACGTAAGACGTTGTCGTTTGACATCGAATGAATGAAGGAGCCGGCATGACTGACGAACAGGCCATGGTCGAAGCATTTCACAGCAAGTTCGAGATTTTGGCACAGCGCACTCCGACCGATCTGAATGAGGACACGAAACAACTTCGTGTTCGCCTCATTCAAGAAGAGTTCGATGAATTGAAGGACGCAATGGCCGCCGGCAATCTGGCCGCGATCGCCAAAGAAATGGCGGACCTTCTCTATGTGGTTTATGGAACCGCGGTGTCCTATGGAATCGATATGGAACCGGTGTTCCAAGAAGTGCACCGCTCCAACCTGAGCAAGATCGGCGGGTACAAGCGGGCCGATGGGAAATGGGTGAAGCCACCCACGTACTCACCGGCCGATATCGAATCGATTTTGGAGATCCAGCGGGAGCATCGGTCGGCGGGACAGCTGTCTGTGCACGAGGCCGCCGGTGTGCCCCGGAGTTCATGAGAGACCCACACTGTCCAAGTTGCGGAACACCCTTCGTCCGAGTCGTCCATGACGAGGGGACCTTGGAGCGAATTGTGAATCGCTTCAGGATCTTTTCATTTCGGTGCCAACTCTGCACCAGGCGCTTTCGTGCCTATCGCAATCAGGTCCCCGGTCAAACCTCCGTCGCGGATCGCCGACAATATAAACGCTTACCCGTGTCGCTCCGGGCCAACCTTCGCACGGAGAATGCCATGCGAATGGATAATCGTGTGACGGATATTTCCATGGGAGGTTGCACATTGGAAACGACGACCTCCTTACCGCAAGGGACTTTTATCGAGCTGGTCATCAAACCGGCTTCCGACGAAGAGCCTATCAAGATTGAAACGGCCATGGTCTGTTCGTCGCGTCCGGAATCGATGGGCATCCGGTTCCTCGAAATGGTGGCGGATGACAAAAACCGCCTCAGTCAGGTGATCCTCAGCTTACTGGTAGGACAGAGCCTGCATCAAAATCTCTTGTCGTGAAACCGCCTGGCCGCACTGAAAAAGCCGTCTAGGAAGGCCGTTGGAGGAGTTTCAGCAAGACAAACCATTCCGCCTTAGCAAGGAGTGAGGCCCGTCGCATACGTTCACATAATGACGAGACTGAGCTTATTTCGCGGAGACGAGAATATTATCAATGAGCCGAACTGCTCCGATACGAACCGCTCCGAGCAACAACGCCTTACCCGCCACCGTGGAGAGTGGCTCGAGAGTAATCGGATCGCACACCGCCAAATAATCGGCGGTCATGGCAGGTTCGCCTTTGACGACCTGAACCATCGCCTCCTGAATTGCCGTTCCATCAGCCACGCCTCTTCGAATCGCCTCGGCTCCTGTTTTCAGGCTCTTGTACAGCGTCACAGCTCGACGTCGTTCATCCGGCGAGAGATAGACATTGCGTGAGCTCATCGCTAATCCATCCTTTTCCCGCACGGTCGGATGCACGATAATCTCCACCCCCAGGTTCAAATCCTTGATCAACTGCCGGATGAGTGCTGATTGCTGAAAGTCTTTCTGTCCAAAGAGCGCGATCTGAGGACGGACGATTCCGAAAAGCTTCGTCACGACGGTCGCAACACCGGGAAAATGATGCGGGCGTGCTTCCCCTTCCCACCGGCGTGCAATGGCCGGAAGGGTCACCCTGGTTTGAAATCCGCTCGGGTACATCGCCTCCACGGTCGGTTCAAAACAGACGTCGACTCCTTCCTGTCGGCATACCGCTCTGTCGCGCACAATGGGGCGGGGATACTTGACGAGGTCTTCCTGGGGTCCGAATTGTGCAGGATTGACAAAAATACTCACCACCAGCGCATCGCACCGTAATCGTGCTTCACGAATCAGCGATCGATGCCCGTCATGCAGCGCACCCATCGTCGGGACAAACCCGATCGTGACGCCTTCACGTCTCAGTGCCTCGCTCCAGGCTGCCATGGCTGCCGGTGAGCGAATGATCTTCATGAGCCGGATGGTGAGCTGCAAGCAGGGCGTGAGCCGTATCTCGTGGAAGGCTGAGGAAAGAGAAGACGCACTTCAGACCAGTCTTGGACATCCGTTAATAACTGCGCCATCGACTGTTTGAGCGTGGGATGGACCCACAACGGGTCAAGTTCATTCATGGGCATAAGGACAAATCGTCGCTGATGGAGACGAGGATGGGGAATGGTCAAGCCGGGTTCCTTAATGACACGCTCACCATAAAAGAGCATGTCAAGGTCCATCGTGCGAGGACCGGACCGGTTGTCATCATCCCGCCCGAGAGAACGTTCGATTTCTTGGAGTGTCGTCAGGAGACTGCGCGGAGCGATGGCCGTTTCAAGCTGAACTACTCCATTCAGGAACCAAGCCTCGCCTGGGTCGGTCCGATCCCGAATCGGTTCGGTCTCATACAACAGCGAGACACCCGTCAGCCGAGAATGTGGCAGGAGACTGAGCAACGTGACCGCTCGATCGCAGAAATCGACTCGATCGCCTACATTCGATCCGAATCCGATGAAGACCGTCTCTTTCATGCGCGTATCTCGCGAAGCGTTATTCGTGCATCGTCAAAACGAAGGCGCCGGCTGCGAACGACGCTTAACGAACGACATGGTCAAAAGCCTGCCTTCTTGATTCGCTCGACCGCTTCCGCCAACCGTTCTTTGGAGGTGCACAGCGTCATGCGGATATATCCCTCTCCGGGCGCTCCAAACCCGTTGCCGGGCGTCGTCACGATGCCGGCCTTCTCCAACAGATGGGCGGTAAACGACGTCGACGTATAACCCTTCGGTACCGTCACCCACACGTAAAACGCCGCGGGTGGGGGATCGACCTCCAAGCCGAGACGCTTGAGACCTGGAATAAGCGTGTCCCGACGATCCTGGTAGGTTTTTCTCAGACTGTCGGTCACCGAGTCGTCAAGGTTCAGGGCGGTAATACCTGCCTCTTGAACCGCCTCGAAACAACCGGAGTCCAGATTGCTCTTCACCTTGCCAAGACCGGCCAGGACATCCTTGTTGCCCACGACAAAGCCGAGTCGCCAACCCGTCATATTGTATGTCTTGGAGAGCGAATGGAACTCAACGCCGACCTCCTTGGCTCCCTCGACCTCCATGAAACTCACCGGACGACGCCCGTCATAGTACACCTCGGAATAGGCGGCATCGTGGCACACGATCACCTGGTTCTCCTGTGCGAACTCGACCACACGCTTGAAATAGTCCTTCGTCATTACCACCGAGGTGGGGTTGTTCGGAGAGTTGAGCCACATCAGCTTGGCATTTTGGGCTACCTCCTTCGGGATCGCGTCGAGATCGGGAAGGAAACCGTTGGCTTTTGTCAGCGGCATGATGTGCGACTGCCCGCCGCAAAAGCTTGTCCCGACCGGATACACCGGATAACCAGGGCTTGGAACCAGAACGACATCCCCCGGATCGACAAAGGCCAGATGAATATGCCCGATGCCCTCCTTCGACCCGATCAGCGTGAGGACTTCGTTCGTCGGGTCGAGCGTCACATTGAATCGGCGCTTATACCAGCCGGCCACGGCTTTTCTGAAGGACAACATGCCTTCATAGGAGGGATATTGATGATGTTTGGGATCCTTGGCCGCGTTCGCCAGACGCTCGATGATCGGCATCGGCGTCGGCAAATCGGGGTCGCCGATGCCGAGATTGATAATGTCAGCTCCACGTGCGATGGCCTCTTGCTTCATTTTATCGATCGCGGCGAACAAATAGGGAGGCAGTGTCTTAATACGCGTGGCAACTTCGATCGGGAAAGCACCCATGGTCGATTACACTCCTTTCGTCAATCAGCGGGCCGGCTTGACATGGTGCCCCCATGCCGAGAGGCGCCGGATGGAGAAGACTACTTCAGGAATGAACCGGTAATCAACGACCGGATTGCAGCAGGTGGCCGATCAATCGATCAGCCGTTTGATGGAGCCGCGGGAGCTGTGGCAGTGCCGTTGATTTAACTCCCTGTGCGGTCAGGCGAGCCTTGGTCAAGTCGGGCGCACATTCGCGACAGAGCGAATCGATCCCGCCTTCCTCCATTTCCAAATGGAACAGAAGGCCATAGGCGCAATCTCCGTACCGAAACGCCTGCAAAGCCGCGACATCGGAGCCGGCCAGCGGCACACAGTCTTCGGGTAAATCGAATATTTCTCCGTGCCATTCGAAGACACTGAACGACTGAGGGTCGGCTCCAAACACCGGATCCTTCTTCCCTTCTTCGGTTAACCCTATGGGCGTCATTCCGATTTCCAATGCTTGGCCTGGGCGCACGGTTGCGCCGAGGGCCTTCGCCATGAGCTGACTCCCCAAGCACACCCCGATCATGGGTTGACCGGCAAGCAGCACTGATCTGATAAAGGCGGTCTCCTCGGCAATCCACTTGTCGGAATCGTTCACCGACATCGGCCCGCCCATCACGATCAACAAGTCACCCGCATTTTTGGGCAGACCCTCTTTCGGGACAAGCACTGAGTCGAGCCTCACACCGCGCCTGGCGAGAGCCGTTGCAAATGCGCCCGGGCCTTCAAAAGGAACATGTTGAAGGCACACTGCATGCATTGGCACCTCCTTTCCGAGAAACTATGGCTTTTATATACCGAACGCGGTGAAGAATAAAATGAGGAGTTTGTTTTTAGGCGGAAGGTCACAAGTTTCGATGCCGTGGATCTTATGAACTCTGAAGGTCGGCAGTCGATAGTCGGGTGATGTGTACAGCTCCACATACCTCACCCGGGAAGGAGAGGCCCATGCACGTAGACTCGTCGATAAACCCTCGTTGTTTTAGTTGGAGTCCCTCATGGCACGAGAATGGCAGCTCCTCGCGGTACATGATCCATGCCGTTGGTCCGGCTGATGAGATGGCCTGGGCGACGAACGGGCTTGCTGTCATCCTGCGATCGCCGCTGTCTTGAATGGTAATCGAAGATCAGCACCGGCAACTACCGATCGACCTTGCCGCCAGAGTGACGATTGCTTCGGTTCGTGCCACGATGGCGAAATTTCACACCGTCCCAGAAGTGACTTTCTGTTGCTTCTCTTCAAACGACTTGGCAGTGTATCAAAGGAATCTCCTCAAGACCTAAAGCTTCGCGCTTGGCTTAGTTTGGACTTCTCGCTTGACCTGTGCCGACCCATGAGTAACTACGCTGCCGCCAGGACATTTCGTCTCGCCCCCATGTCTCCAGTCATTCTGTTCGTCACTCTGGCGCTTCTGGCCTTACCGGTCGGCTTTTTGGTCGCAACGATGGCGGGGGCACGAGTCCTTGTCGCTCCATGTTTGATTGTGACCGCCACCTATCTATGGATTTGGCTTCGTTTTCGGCCGACCTGCTTCATCCTCCGTGAGCGATCGATCGAAGTCGTTTGGCCTTTGAAACGTCGGGAGATTCGCCGTAACAGTATTTCGGGGGTTCGACTCCTCGATCCAAAGAAGTTGCGACAAGAAATCGGATGGGGCATGAGAATAGGAGCCGGAGGACTCGGCGGCGGTTTTGGCTGGCTGTGGACGAAGCGGTATGGCCTCGTACGGATGTACGTCTCACGCACCGATGGGTTTGTGTGGATCCAGCAGAAGAACGACCGACCCTGGCTGATCACGCCGGAACATCCGGACCTATTCGTGCGTGTCCTCTCCGCCTAAGAACCCATTCCTCCGCGAGGGTTCCGCGTCGTGCAAGGAAGGTTCATGCGAGCCTAACAAACACCACCGCCGTTTTCTCGACTTTGGCCGTGGAATCGAGCTGGATACCTTCGTAAGCCTGGCAGTGAATGGATGTCTGCGCTAAAATCGGCATCGTGAAACCTTCGATCAAAACCGCTGAAGATCTACGGTGGCTGATCGGGCATACGAGCGGTTTCCGCTCAGGATATGTCACCGACGTACACATGTCCAAACGCCGTCTCTTCGACGAGGGATCCGGACGGGACGTGCCGGCCGGCACCACCGTCTCGGTCACCGTTCGATACGAAGTCCGCGGCATGGGGCGAGTGGCCAAACTCACCATGATCGGCGTGACGGACTTTTCCATCTTCGAACAGGACGGCGCGGATTGTTCCGCTCTGGGCGTTATTCAAGCGGAATTCAGCGCGGGAAAACTTCGTTTTTGGTTTGATCCCCAGGGAGAGCTGTATGTCGTGTGCGAGGAGGCTCATTTGGATGAGATCGCCACGCCGTTCATGACGGCCGACCAGGCGGCTGAACTCGCTCGGTGGACGTTCCAGGGCCGAACTGGAAAAGGTCCCTCGGTGCAATGGTTGTTGCACGAGTTGGATCAAGCGGGTCTGCCGTGTATGTGGCGTGAAACACGACGGACCGTGGCGATTCATCCGGCGGTGCAATGGGAAGGCGATCTGATTCCGACTGGAGACACCAGGGTCCACGATGACACCCTGGTCCATGTCATGGCCTATGATCCACCGGAGGGGAATGGCTTCGGTCTCATGGTGCGGGTGTCTGGGATACAGGATCGTCGGATGAGCCGGATGCTTGAAGTCTTAGCCGATCGAATTACCCAACATTTTGCCGGTGATTGCCTCGTCGGCACAACCATCATCCCAGGCCGAGAATGGGAGAGTTGGTTGATTCGGGAGCATCATACCCGACAGGGTGGGTGAGCCGCGGGAAGAGGAGAACGCTGATCAGTGCGCGTGTTCCGGAGAATAATGTCCGTTGCCGTTCCCGTTCCCGTTTGCAAAGCCGGCGACACCGGTGCCGTTTACATAACCTGCAACGCTGTGCGCCGCGGTGTTCCCGCCGCTCGGCGTGCCCTTGCCGTTGATACACTCCACCAGGGCCCAAAACCGTAACGGATTGACGCTTTGCTTTCGCGCAATCTGCAAGGACGTTCCCTCCAACACGGTATTCAGCGATAAGTCCGTCCGCCAGCCGAGATGTTTGGTCAGCGGAGAAATCACTTTTTCCACGGCGGCAATTACCTTGTTGCCGTTGCTGAAGTGGTTCAGCATGATGATACGACCCCCCGGACGGCAGACACGAATCATCTCGTTGACGACCTTCCGATAGTCGGGAACCGCCGTGACGACATAAGCAGCCACCACCGTATCAAAGCTGTCATCATTGAACTCCATGGCTCCCGCGTCCATGCGA
The DNA here is from genome assembly GCA_002083365.1 of Nitrospira sp. SG-bin1. Classification (NCBI taxonomy): domain Bacteria; kingdom Pseudomonadati; phylum Nitrospirota; class Nitrospiria; order Nitrospirales; family Nitrospiraceae; genus Nitrospira; species Nitrospira sp. SG-bin1. The sequence goes on from LVWS01000002.1 coordinate 13,725, forward strand.
TGCAGTTGAACGTGATCGAGGTGGTGGGCTTCGGCCTTTTCCTTGGCTTTGGCCAGCATCCCTTCGGACAGATCGATCCCGACAATCCGGCAATGTCGCGGGTACATTGGAAGGGCCAGCCCGGTCCCGACCCCGACTTCCAAAATCTGTTCATCAGGTTGGACATTCAGATTGCGGATCGCCGATTCACGCCCTTCATGGAAGACCTTTCCAAAAACTTTGTCGTAAAACCCCGCATAGGAGGTGTACACACGCTCAATCTTGTGGGGATCCATGCTTTCCTCCCATACTTCGCACGAGACGCCTGTTGCGCATTCCAGCCCCCTGTTTCGAGGCCGTAGACCGCCATGACGACGCGGGGAAAAAATTGAGGCGGGAAATTCACGTGGTGCAAGGCCCGCCCGGGAACGTAATCCGGCGTACTCTAGCCAAACTCCTCTTCATGAGTCAACAGATTCTTGGGGGACCGAGACGGAAATACCTGCATCGGTCCCAGGGGAACTGGGAGTGACTTCGTCTCCCTCCTTGATTCACGGCTCGTTCCTATGTGATAGCTACCTCCCATGATACTGGCCGGTCTCTTCGCGGGAGTCTTGTTCATCGGACTGATCGTCGGTGACTGGTTATATTTTCTTCGCCTGACCCCGGATGCCGTTCGGTACGGATGCCGTGTCGCCAAAAAACCGGATCAGTGGCCTGAAATTACGCTCGCCACGCTGGCGAATCGGTTCACTCCTGAAGGCCTGCTGATGCTTCCTCACGGAGTCGCCTGGTTTTCTCCACAGTCCGCCCAGATTGCGATCCGCCCGCGGTATCGACTGTTCTCGTTAGGGTTCCGGACCGCCTGGCCGGTGAAAGGGCTGATCCGTCTGACCCCGCAAGACCACTCGCTGGACACGCTGTGTATCAAACGCATGCCCTGGTCGTCAGCCCTCATCACGCTCCTGTGGTTTGCGCTCGTGGTGTTTGGGTCCCTGACCTTCGTGGTGCAGTATGCCATGGATGGAGGTTTTTCTTCGCTGGGAGGAACCCTTACTGGCATCGCAGTCGTCGCCCTGGCCGCCCTAGTGTTGGCCTTCGGACTCGTCACGGTGGCCTTTGCCTATCGGCTCGAAGACGGCCGGCTCATGACAGTCTATGAGGAACTGCGAAATGCCATTGCGCCCCCCACCTCTTCCTAACTCGCCGCCGACGAGTTCTTTCTTAACAGGATGTTCAAAAGGGCCGTCCAGCAAGGCCGCAGCGAGCGAAGTGGCGAGGCGTACTCGGGGTCGTACGTTGAGCCTCTGAGCGATGTGAGAACGCCGCTGGCGGACGTTTTTCAACATCCTGTTACGCAAGAAACAAGTTCAAGAAGTGATCATATTCGGCCGGTAAGTTCAGGGCCGACCGATTACGAGCGAGGCCGGCGATGATCCCTCGATGCTTTTTGGGGAGGCCTGATGCCTCAAAGGCCAATCGGAACTGTTGCCATCGCAAGCCCGAGTCGGCCATGAGGCGAGTTTGTTCTTCGATCGAAAGCCCATGTACCATGGTCGTCAACGTGCGGATGGCTTTCTCCACACTTTCATACGGGGGCGCGAGTTGAAGTCCGGCATAGAACCGTTCGAGGTGATGACGGAATTCGGCTTTGAGGGTTGAGAATCGATCGGGTGTGGTCGAGGAAGGGTCCGGCATGGTATGTCTGACGATGATACGGCATGACGAAACCGCGTGACAACTTTTCCATGGAGGACTGTATGAAGCGAACGTTCAAAGGGCTGCTTGTACTGGGGACATTCGTCGTATTGGCCGGCTGCTCATCCCATCACCACCATCACGGCATGATGGGCGGCGGCAAAAGCGACGCGTACTGGCAGAAAGGCCAACAAGACATGGAAGGGCTGATCAATCGGACCGTGCAGGATCCCGAGAAGGCGAAGCGAGTGAATGCATTCGTCGGGGACATCATCAAGGAGCTCAAGGAGAGCCGTGAGCAGGAACGGGCCTATCATCGGCAGCTCTACACCTTGAACACGAGCTACACGGCGACACCCGACGAATTTTCCAAAATCGTGAACGAGGCGAACATTCAGCGGGCGCAGAGCGCGGCCCGGGTCCTGAGCCTCCGGTTCAAGATGAAGGATCAGATGACCGCCGACGAGTGGAAAGCACTCTCGGACCGCATGGTCTCCTATAGCAGCCGTTATCAACATGGGGATGGCGGCGCCAAAAGCAATTATTGACTCGAAACCGGCGCGGCTGTGAGCGGTACCGCCGTCCACGTCGCGCCGGCATCGGTGGAGCGATAGAGCCCGCTGCCGTTGGTACCGGCGTAGAGGATCCGCGGGTTCTTCATATCCATGGCCAGGGCGCGTATGTTCAGCGTCGCAATGCCTTGATTCATCGCCTGCCAGGTCTTCCCACCATCCGAACTTTTCCACACCCCTTTCGGCCCGCCGATATAGAGCTGTGACGCATCGGTGGGGTGGAGCAGAATGCCGCTGACGAAAGGATCGGGCACCGATTGGCCGATCCGCTCCCACCCTTCGCCTTTGTTTGTCGTGCGAAACAGCCCCTTCGTCGTGCCGGCGTAGACGACGTCGGGATTCGTCCGTTCGATTTCAATGGCATTCACGCCCAGCGCCATCGACGCCATCAACTCGCTCTCGGGAATCAGTCCGTTGTTGATTCGTTTCCAAGACATCGCCCCGTCGTCCGAGCGATACATCCCGCCCGTCGTCCCGCCGAACAGGATGGTGGGGTCCTTGGGATTGATGGCAATGGAGGTTACAATGTGCACTTCCTTCATGCCGTTCATCCGTTCTTCCCATTCGCGGCCCGCGTCCTTCGTGTAGAACGCGCCCACCGTCGTGGCGATGTAGATTTTCTCGTTCAAGACCGGATGAAACACGAACTGATTCACGAACGAGACATGTTCCTTGAGTCCGACATTATGCGGCAGCCAATGTTGGCCGCCGTCCGGGCTCTTGTAGACCGCATCCCCCATCGTGCCTGCATAGATCGTGGCCGGAAGCAGCGGATCGATCGCCAGCGTCGTGACCCGGCGCGCGCTGAAACTCGGGAACCGCTCCCAGGTTCCTCCGCCGTCGCGGGACTTGTAGACGGCATCATTCGTGGCCACGTAGAGGATGTTTGCGTTGGTCGGATGGAGCGCGATCGAGACGATCGACTCGCTGTCCTTTTGGCAGCCAGTCACACTGAACACGATGAGCAGAATGCTAATGAAGAGCAGCCGAAAAGAATGTAGAGGGCACATAGTGGCGGCAGACCTAAACACAGCTAGAAGTAGGGAGTCAAGAGATCGCAGACCGAAACGTCTTCGCCATTTGGTTCTCGGCCATGGTCAGAATACGGTCATAAAGTCGTTTAAAAGGGCGTCTTCACAAAGCAAGTTTGACACATTCTCAGAAAATGACGACAATGCCATCGCTTTAGCTCAATTGGGATTCAATGCCGAAATTCTTCCATGTTGCGCCCATTCTTCTTAGTCCAGGCAGTGTTATCTTGCCTGGCAATTGGGGTCGCATTCTTCGGGTCTATTTACAAGCAAATGATGTCTTGTTTAGAGAGTATGTCTTGGAGGAGATACGAAAATCCAAGTACCCTGAGAAACCAAGTCGCCTGAAGGCAGTCTTTCTTCTCGAAACTTCTGAAGAGGCCCTTTGGTACAAAAATAATCTCGCATTGACAGGCCTGGTCTACGAGGTGGAAGCCGAAACCGATGGCGTTGCTATTCATCGCGGCAACTACACAAGAGTAGCGCCTGTTAACCAACATATGCTTGATGTGATGCCGAGATATGCAGAGGAATATTGGTCGACCGTTCCGACAGAAAGGATTGAGATTGTATTCCCTAATCCCGTTACAGTGGTGGCTCAGCATGATTAAGCAGTTATGACAATGCAGATAGCCAACTTGACTTTAGTTTGAATCAGCCGACTTCAACGTGACATGATGAGGTGGAATCGTGAAAACCGTCGTTCTTGATGTTCGCTCCTCTAACGAAGCGATGGCAGATTTTATCCGAGTCTGGAAATCCGTGAAGGGAGAGAAGGCTGCCCGGATTAGCTTTGCTACTCCGGAACTCCTTTGGAAAGTCCTGACGGCCAAGCGCTGGCAATTACTGAAAGCCATGTGCGGAGCCGGCCCTTTGTCGATTCGCGAAGTGGCGCGTCGTGTACGGCGAGATGTGAAGGCCGTCCACACTGACGTGACGGCACTATTGAAAGCCGGTGTGCTTGACCGTGTCGATGATGGTCGAGTGACATTCCCGTTCGACTCAGTGAAAGTTGAGTTCCTTCTCCACGTCGCATGAGTCGTCGTGCTGTGTCGAACACCGCAAACCGTCCGGTCTCGTACGTTGAGACTCTACAAGAATGGGGCACGGGGATTATAGGTGGTGCCACACCCGAAGAGGTGTTGTCTTGCAAGACTCGGCATTGGCAATATGAGTGTGAGCACCGCGTATTCAGTAACGAACCATACTTTCCCGTTGCGGGCCGTATTCGGAGAATTCTACTCGGCGCTCGAGCTGCCGAGGACTTAGGTTCTGTTCTTCGTAAGCTTGCGCCAACTGCGACAGTGATCAGGATGATGCTAGACCACGATGGTGTCTCAGTTCATGCCTAACAGTTGCTTCAGACCGACCTTAGGTAGAGTCCTTAGACACCCTAGTCATCATGAGCATCTACGCAACACTCTGGAGTCTGGAGTTGACTCGGTATGGTGACGTCCACATTGGATGTGAATGGTTGAGGTGACATCATCTCACTGGATAATGTTGTCTTTTCATGGCGCTGGAAATGGAAATCTAACGGCGTCCTAAAAATCCCTTGAGAGAGTAAATGAAACACGCAAGCATACACGCCCCTCAAGCGGCCGGAGCCGACCAGTGAAGTGACCCTCGTTATAGTCTGCATCGCAGCGTTACTTGCCTCAGCCCTCACGCTGTTTTCAGGCTTCGGTCTCGGCACGCTGCTCATGCCGGTCGTCGCCCTTTTCTTCCCTCTGGATCTGGCGATTGCCATGACGGCCATGGTCCATCTGGCGAATAACCTTTTCAAGATTGGGTTGCTTGGACGAAAAGCGGATCGCTCTATTCTGCTGAAGTTCGGATTACCTGCGATCGTGGCAGCTTTTGCCGGGGCGGCAGTGCTGACGTATCTGGGTGAGCTCGACCCGATCTACGAATACCACGCGTTTGGAAACATCCGCCAGGTGTCGGTCCTCAAGTTGGTCATCGGCGTGCTCATTGTTTCCTTCGTTGCTCTGGAGCTCTTTCCAACATTCTCCAAGATGACACTCGATCGTAAATGGCTTCCGCTCGGCGGCGTCATCAGCGGGTTTTTCGGCGGACTGTCAGGACATCAAGGCGCCTTTCGCAGCATGTTCTTGATTAAGGCGGGTCTGGAGAAAGAAGCGTTTGTCGCCACGGGAGTGGTCCTCGCCGTCATGGTCGATCTGTCCCGCATGGTCATCTATGGCGTAGGAATATCGGCTCATGGGGAAGCCGTTGAGTGGCCGCTTGTTATTGGTGCCAGTGTGTCTGCCTTTATCGGAGCCTACGTCGGATCTAAAGTGCTGAAGAAAGTCACCCTCCGATCGGTTCAGCTGATTGTTTCGGCTCTGTTGATTGTGGTCGGGATTGGGCTTATGGCTGGTGTGCTCTGACCATACCGCTGCGTTGCCTGGGGGAGCGAGTCAGATATCCATCAAAGAATGGGATGCGACTGGTTCTCGGATGGTGTCAGGCTGTCGCGATTCTTGCCGCTGTGCTTGAATATCTTGATGCTCGTCCGGTCGTTCTTTTTCTTCCTTGCTCAGTTGGCTCTGGTATGGCCCCTTGGATCTTCGCTCGATTCTACCGGTTTGAACGGAAAGCGAGAGACTCTCGGATGGGAGTGACTCCTGAAGGGTTGAAACCCCCTACCTTACTTAGGAAACCTGCCACGTGCAGCCAATAACTCCCTCGCACGTGGCAGGTTCATGATATGCGGAACGCACAAACACTCCCTTTTAGGCGCCCACTCCCGAGTGATGGAGGACACTCAAACCCTACAGGCCGTTAGTGCATCATCTCAACACACCCAACGACGACTCATTTCTTAGACTGCTCGTACGCCGCCCTCAGGTCACTGGACGGAGGGTTCGTGCTGCTCACCGTGGTGAGCACGGCATAAATCAACACCGCCGTTCCGGCAATAATCCCACCGACATACAACCAGAGCTTATTCATGGCGTCCTCCTTTTTGTTGAAGGTGGTCCTGATGCATCAGACCTATGTTGGTTGAGGATACCGGTGCGAACTTCTCGAGGCGGGAGTAGCCGGTTCTCGCAGGTGATTGTCTACGCCAGGCCGGCGCTCACCCGCCGAGTAAGTCGTTCATCTTATCGCCAAAAATTTTATGGCAGGAAGTTTTTCGAAGAAAATTGGGGCAAGACCCGAAGAGATTCTCCCGGTGGCAAAAGTCCACAGGTGGTTCTGTTCAATACTTGAGTCGGTATGAACTATACAGCATCGAGCTGAATATCGCCGGACACGAACGCACGCGCCGTGTCCGCTACATCCTGAGCCGGTCAGCGTAGCCGGTCAGCTCCACGTAGCCTTGACCTTTCACCGGCCGGCCTTGTTTGGTCCCGGTCACCGCCACCGCCCCTTCCCAATAGGAAACCTTGGTACTGCGAGAGGTGCGCAATTCCTGGTCGGCAAGCAAGGGCGTGACATCCAACACCAGGTCGAGCGACGGGAACGTCAATTGCCATCGGCTGGGATAGGTCGCCTTGCTCTCGGGGCTGGTCCAGGTTCCGCTTGATTCGATTTGAAAGTCGGTGACCTCCAGATGTCGTGCGCGTCCATCCGGTGACACGGCCGTCCCGCTCGAGGCCATATCGGACGAGCCGTCTTTCCGCCGCATCCGATACAACATGAGCTCGGTGTCGTCTTCTAACTGGATGCTGAACCAGTCCCAGCCGACTTGGTCCGCCCCGAGTTCGGCCGATCCAAATTCATGGTCCATCCAGGTGAGGCCGGTCACCTCGAATTGCTCGCCCTCGATCGTCAGGGTCCCTATCGTAGTCAGTCTGGTGAAGGAATAGTAATGGGACGCTTGCCCCGCCTCTTTCCCTTTTCGGCTGATCCCGGCCGCCCCGTGCGTCACGAGCGGCTTGGCCGGTTGAAGGGTGAGAGCGAGGGCATGGGTCGCGTCTTTGGCGACCAGGGTGTGCGTGCCGGGTGGATTCGTGGCGGCCTCGGCGCGCCAATCATCGATCCAGACATGAAGTCGCGACTCATCGGCCCCCGCCTTCCCCAATCCCTCCCGACTGAACTTTTCCGAAAAATGAAACCGCTTCCCGGTGATGTCCGTCACGGCGAAATGGGCCAGATACAAATGGCTGATCGACCATTTCGACGGCACGGTTTTGATGTCCTCCGGCGGCACCCCCCGACGGAAGAAGGTCAACTCAAAGCCGAATGACCGGCCTTTTTTTGACCGCAGATGGCCCGTGTAGTACCACCACTCGGTTCGGTAACCCGGGTGGGAGCCATGGTCTCTGGGAAATTCGTACCGATAGCCCGCCGTGGCCGGCTGAAAGACGGTTGGAGTCGCGCCGAGCGCCATGGGAAGACCCGCACTCAGCAAGAGCGCGACCAAAAAGCAGATTCGTGGCCAGTCTGTCACACCGTACCTCGCCGCGAGGGTTCATCCGGAGAGAGCCGGGGGAAGCCGGCTGCTCGGCCCATGGCATCGGTTATAACACGCGCCACACCCATGAACCAATCGACTGTCTGAGAGCGGAGTTTTGCATTTCCCACGGACCCGACGCCTCACGCACAGCGTTGACAATTTTCACAAGTCTCAGCTATCGTGAGCCATGCAGACTGATCGTGAGCGAGGGCCGTCCGACCGGAGTCCGTCCAAGCATGTCGAGCCGTTTCCCATTCCCAGTCGCCTTCCGGTGTTCCCGTTGCCCAATGTCGTCTTTTTTCCCAAGACGTACCTGCCGCTCCACATTTTCGAACCGCGCTATCGCCGAATGGTCGCCGATGTGACGATGGGCGGTCAATGCATTGCCATGGCACTGCTGAAAGAAGGATGGGAACCGGAGTACTACGGGAACCCCGAGATCTATCCCGCGCTCTGCATCGGACGGATCGTAAGCGTGCAACCGCTGCCGGACGGTCGCTCCAACATCTTGCTGCAAGGTCTCGAACGGTGCGAGGTGGCCGAAGAACACTTCGACAAGCCCTATCGCGAAGCGACGATTCGCGTCACCCCCATGCGCTCCGACGAAGGGTTGACGAAAGATGTCCGGCGTTCGCTGATCGACGTGCTGGGACGGTATCTCGAAGCCAGAGAGGACAGCGCGGCGTGGCAAGGATTCTTTCGCGAAGAAGTCAGTGATGAAGTCTTGGTCAATACCCTCTCGACTTATTTGGACTGTACACCCTTGGAAAAACAATTCTTGCTGGAAGCGGACGGCCTGCACCAGCGCGCTCGGCGATTGAACGATCTGGTTCAATTCATGCTGCACGGGCATCACGGCACGAAAGGCTGGGATTGAATGGATCGGACCATCGCTATCAACGTCACCAGTCTGCGCAAAACGTATGAAAGCCATACGGCCGTCGACGGTCTTTCGTTCCAGGTCTACGCCGGAGAGATCTTCGGTCTCCTGGGGCCGAACGGCGCGGGCAAAAGCACCACGCTTCGCACGCTTATCACCCTGCTGCACCCGACCTCGGGCACGGCGACCATCATGGGGTACGACACGGTGCGGGACGCGGATAAGGTCCGGACCTTGATCGGCTACGTGCCCCAAGAACGGGCGATCGACCGGTTCCTCACAGGGCGTGAACACCTTCAATTGCTCGCAGCGCTTTATCATCTGACGAAAGAAGAAGCGACCGCACGCATCGGCGAGCTGCTCAAACTGGTCGAGCTGGAGGCCCATGCGGACCGGCCGGCCAAGACCTATTCCGGGGGCATGAAGCGCAAACTCGACATTGCCTGCGGACTGCTGCCCGACCCCAAAATTCTGTTCCTTGACGAGCCCACGCTGGGTCTGGACGTCCAAAGCCGTCTCCGGATTTGGGAATACGTCCGGATGCTCAAAGCCCGTGGCATGACGGTCGTGATGACGACGAACTATTTGGACGAAGCCGACCAGCTCTGCGACCGGCTCGCCATTATCGACGGCGGCAAGATCAAGACGTTGGGCGCTCCGGCCGAACTAAAAATCGCGCTGGGCGGGGATATTGTGTCCCTGACCCTGAAAGAGACCGACCGGATTCACACCTTGGAGTCCGAGCTCAAAGACCGGCCGGCGATCAAGACCGTGCGGGCGACGGCGAAAGGATTGGATATCAGGGTGGAATCCCCGGAGAAGGCGCTCCCGACCATTTTGGATTCGGCCAATCGCTTGGGTTGCAGCATCGAATTCATTCAGTACAACCGTCCGCGCTTGGACGACGTGTTTATCGCCCACACCGGGCGAGCCATCACGGAATCGCCTCCCGAAATAGAATCGGCGTAAAGGAGTCCTGTGTCTCACTATTGGCAAGAAATCAGCGCGTTGACGATGCGGTGGGTCCGGCGGTTGAGCCGTGAAAAGTTCAGTATGCTGTTCACCCTGGTGCAGCCGATGTTGTTCTGGCTCATCTTCTTTGGAAACCTGTTTCAGCGGGCCGCGGACACCCAGGTCATGCAGGCACCCAACTACATCAGCTTTCTCGCCGCCGGTGTCGTCGTCATGACGGTCCTCAACAACGGTCTCGCGGGGGGTGTCGATCTGCTGTTCGACAAGGAAAACGGGTTCCTCGAACGGTTGATGTCCACGCCGATTCATCGGACCTCCGTCATCCTGAGCCGTTTCATCTTCGTCATGGCCATCACGTCGATGCAGGTCCTCGTTATTCTCGGGGTGTCGTACCTGTTCGGCGTGCATCCCGCGACGGGCATCCTCGGCGTGGCGATGATTTTGTTGATCGGCATGATGTTCGGAGTCGGCCTGACGGCCATCTCCATGGCCATGGCTTTTTCCGTGAAAAGCCACGGTGATTTCTTCTCCGTGTTGGGATTTCTTTCGCTGCCGATGATCTTCCTCAGCTCCGCCTTGGTTCCGTTGACGGCGATGCCGGGATGGATGAGTTTTCTCGCGCAATTCAACCCGATGACCTGGGCCATCGATGCGGTACGGCCGTTGATTTTGTCCGGCTGGACCGAGGCCTTACCGCACGTCGGTATGGTGGTTTTGGTCATGCTCGTGTTCGATGCCCTGTGTCTGTACGGCGGGGCCAAAGCCTTCCGCCGAGCTATGGGGTAACCTCATCATGAACCATCGATCCCTTGACTGACGACGGAATCCGTCGGATCATTACTTCAATACAGCCGACATCGGCCCATGGTCGACGGAGAGTCGTAGAGATGATCCCTGAAAATCAAATTCGTGCGCTGATTCGCCTCTTGTCCGACGAGGACGATCGAATCGTCCGCACCATCAGCGGAAAACTCATTGATATCGGTCCTTCGGCGGTTCCCCTCCTCCAGGAGGCTGAAATCGAGCAGCCGGAGATGGCCGATCGTATCGCATCCGTCCTTGAAGAAATCCGGGGAAGCAAGCTGGAAGAGGAACTAGCGAACCTGGCAACCCTCCAGGATGAGATCATGGACCTTGAAACCGGCGCCTTCCTCATTGCCCGCTATGCCTATCCGGCCCTCGACGTCGCCCGTTATCGCGCGCAATTGGACATGATGGCAAGCGAAGTTCGAGCACGAATCGGCTATCGAGCCTCGGGGGAAGAAGCCGTCAATGCGCTCAACCGGTACCTCTTCACGGAACAAGGGTTCAAAGGGAACACGAAAAACTACTATGAGGTCGAGAACAGCTACCTCAATTGTGTCATGGATCGGCGCGTCGGCATCCCCATCAGCTTGTCGTCGGTCTATCTCTTGATCGGACAACGTTTGGCGTTGCCGTTGTTCGGCATCGGCATGCCGGGACATTTCTTGGTGAAGTACGAGTCCGACCGATACAAGATTTTCATCGACTGTTTCAACGGTGGAGCCTTGCTGACCGAAAAAAACTGCGCCCGCTTTCTGACCGAGGCCGGGTACGGATTCGATGACAAGTACCTGCAAAAAAGCCCGGTGCGGGCGATTCTGTCCCGCATGATTAAGAATCTCTTGGCCATCTACTCCAAATCAGGTGACGCGGGGAAAACCGCCCGCCTGACCAAATTCATTGAAATCCTCGGGGGGGCTCCTCGTGAAGAAGGGCTGTGATCGCTGATGTCGTGTACATAACTCCGGAGACCGGCCGTTTGCCCCTGAGCATGTCGAAGGGCGTGACTGTTCGTGTCGTTCCGTTCATGGTTCGACAGGCTCACCACGAACGGCCTTGCGGGAAGACGATACTAGAGGCGTATCGTCAGAAGATCCTTTCCCTTCCAAATCTTTCCTTCATACTGCTCCGCCGCTTGAGCTTTGACGTCGTAACGATCCGCTATCGGATAGAAATGCGACAGGACGAGTTGGCCTACCCCGGCCTCCTTCGCCACCTGGCCGCACTGTCCGGCGTGCAAATGGGCGGGACCCGGACGATTGGCGGGAAACGAGCAATCAAGCACCGCCAGATCGGCATCAGTGCACAACCGAACGAGGGCATCGCAGTACTGTGTGTCTCCCGAGTACACCATGGCCTTCCTCCGATATTCGACTCGATAACCGACCGACGACAGATCAGGAACGTGGACGATCGGTGCGGGAACGATACGAGTGTCGCCGATCGTAAAGGGCCTATCGGATACCTCCTTGAATGTGACACGAAACGGCGCCGGCGAGAAGCTGGGGAAGCTGCGCATGATGGACCGTAAGATCCTGATCGTGCCCTTGGGGCCGATGAGGGTCATCCCTGGACGGTGCCCTCCTCCGTACTTCGCATAGATCACCGCATCGAAGAAGAAGGTGATGAAGTCGGAAAAGTGGTCCGCGTGAAAATGAGAGAACAAGACGTGCGTGATCCGGTGTCGGTCCACGCCGGTCTTGATCAGGTTCATCAATGTACGGGGACCGAAGTCCAGCAGAATGTTTTGATCCGTGCGCGCTAAATATCCGGCGGCCGCGCGGGTGGGATGCACGTTGGTACCGGAGCCGAGAATGGTCAGACGCATAAGTCGGATGTGTTATACAGCCACATGGTTAAGGAGTTGCATTGATTTGATCAAGAATGGTTTGAGCTTCCAACAAGCCTGGGTTGGAGTGTTGCTTTGGAAACCGCGAGCAAATGGAATGCAAGGCCGGTTTCGCGGCATCCTGCCGATTCAGTTTTATCAAGAGTCTGGCCATGCTGGTCGCCGCCCTCAGTTCAAGCATCATCGCGTGTTGATCGCGCGCAATCTTTAGAGCGTCGGCAAAATACTGCTCCGCCGCAGAGACGGACGGTTCGGATTGTTTCAGCAACAATTCGCCGTTCAGTCGAAACAGTTCCGCGTGCCAGCACCGCTCACCCTGCGTCATCGCAAGTTCTTGTGCTTCCTTAACGGCATGTAAACCTTCTTCGATTCGATTTTTCTGCAGATATACGCCCGCCAATAATGCCAGGGTATAGGTATTATTGAGGCTCGCTCTGGCTGCTCGCGTGGCGGAGAGCCCGTTCACCAGCTTCCCGAGCCCCTCCTCTTCTCCTTTTTCAGCCATGGCCCAGCCTTGCAGAGACGTTGCCCACGCTAACGGCACTTCAAAGGAATATTTCGTCGAAAGAGCGATGGCTTCTTCGGTGAAATTGAGCGTGTGATCTGTGTCTTGTAGCGTGGAATAGGTCCAGGCGACCGTCGTCAAGGTGAACGCCAACGTGAAGGGATGTCCCAACGCCCTGGCCATAGCGATGGCCTCCAGCGCCAACGCTTCGACCTGGTCGATCTCACCCAGGATCCATAATGTTCTGGCCAGTATGACCCTGGCTGTTATGCCGGGATCTTGAGTGTAGGGTAAGACTTGCGAGCGATGTCTATCCGGATCGTACAGTACCTTGGCGGCAAGCAGATGAGTCTTCGCTTCGTCAAATCGCCCAAGAAAGGAATAGGTGGATCCCACACTCTCGTGAGCTCGAATGAGCAGATCCGGGTTGTGCCGGCGGGTCGCCCATGCGAGCAGGTCTTCCGCTAGGGCGCAAGCCTTGGCAAGAGGCCCTCTGACCAGATGGAACACCCATAATCCCCAGATGGAGAGAAAATACTGCTCAGAAGCAGGATCCTCCTGCGAGAGGCTTCGCGCCCTGAGATAATTGTGCTCGATTTCGTCGGACGCATACCCTCTCCACGTCAGCAAGGGAGCACCACGTGCGATGAGAAGTTGCAATTCCACATCGCGACGCTCGGGGGTTTGGGGCAAAGTTTTGAGCAAATTGAGCGCGCGGTCAAAATGGTTGAGCGCTTCGATATTGGCCGAGCGTTCCACGTCTCTCCGGGCTGCAAGACGCCAATAATCCACGGCTTGGACGATCAATCCCGCCTGTTCATAATGATACGCCAAGAGCTCGGGCTCCACTTTCACGCGCTCGGTGAACCTGCTCTCCAAGGTTTCGGCAATGCGGGCATGGAGAGAGCGACGCGACTTCTTCGGCAACGTGCTATAGGCGGCCTCTTGCAGGAGCGTATGCTTAAACTGGAATTTTGCAGCCGGTATCATCCCCTCTTGAAAGATGAGACCGGAGTCGACGAACAGCCGGAGGGCATTTTTCAACCGACTTTCCGTTACGTCCACCACGCTCCGCAGCAGCTCATAACCGAATTCTCTCCCTATCGCCGCCCCGACTTGGACGATTTCTTTGTTCGATCCTAATCGGTCGATCCGCTCCATCAGCAAACCTTGCAGGCTGTCGGGAATCGACACATCTTTTAACGGCGCCCTCAAGATGAAAGAATTGTTCTCCTCGGCCAGCATTCCGGATTGCAAAAGGCTTTGGGCCAGCTCTTCCAGATACAAAGGCACCCCGTCGGTCTTGGCTAAAATCGCGCGTTCCACTTCCGGCGGGAATGCCTTTCCTCCCGTCATCGATGCAAGAAGTTCGGCGCTATGCCGACGGGGAAGCCGACTCAGCGTCAGAAATGTCACATGGCTATAATCGGCCCACATCGGCTTAAAATCAGGTCGAAAGGTGATGATCACCAACACCCGCATCTGCTGGATACGGTCAATAATCCTTGTCAGGAGGTCCATCGTGGTCGGATCGATCCAATGAGCGTCTTCCACAATGAAAAGGGTCGGGCAACGCTCTGCCGACCTACGCAGGTACTGGACGAGCACATCAAGGGTCATTTGCTTCCGTGCTTCAGATGACACATTGAGCTGAGGCTGGGCATCGATTCGGATCGAGAGCAGGTCGGCCAGTAAGAAAACCGTCGCCGGGTCGTCGGTCCCGTTGTCGAGTGCCAGTTTGTCGAGCTTCTGCCGTTGCGCGAGGGGCGTGTCCTCGCCCGTCAGTCCGGCGGCCTGTCGAAGACAATTGATCACCGGATAGAGTGCCGTATTGGTATGGTACGGGGAACATTGAAATTGGATCGTCTGATACCGCTCATCGGCCAGTCGATCACGCAGACTGCTTGCGATCCGGGATTTGCCGATACCGGCCTCGCCGCAGAGAAGCACGACCTGGCCTTCACCACCGACGGCTTCGCGCCAGCGGCCCAAAAGAAGCGCCGTTTCATGCTCCCTGCCGACGAAATTGCCTAATCGCCCGGATCGATACGACTCGAACCGGCTCGTCGATGTTCGACTCCCGAGCACGCGCCAGAGCTGAACAGGGGTGTCGAACCCCTTGAGCGCATACGTCCCATGATCCCTGCACTCGAACTCACTGCCCACCAGACGTTTCGTGACGGAATCGATGATCAATTGACCAGGTTCCGCCAATGCCTGAAGGCGGGCGGCCAGATTCGGAGTTTCACCAAACACCGACCGTTCCTTGGCCGTGTCCTGTCCGATAATTTCGCCGACGATGACCTGACCTGTCGCAATTCCGATTCGGACTGCAATTTCAGATTCTTGAGCTGCAGGGCGATCGGGGGAAGGGCCCTTCACCAATTCAAGTATGGCCAAACCGGCATGTATCGCTCGTTCGGTATCGTGTTCGTGGGCCTGCGGATACCCGAAATACACCAACAGCCCGTCCCCCATATATTTGGCGATGTACCCGTTGAATCGACCGATCGCTTGACTACAGGCGTCCAAGAACCGCCGGATAATGTCTTGAAGGTCTTCAGGATCGAGCCGGCGAGCCAGCGCGGTCGAACCGACAAGATCACAAAACATGACAGTGAGCTGCCGTCGTTCTGCTTGATCGCGACCGGAAGAGGACGGTGGTATCTCTTGTGAAGCGGCCGTGGCCGGAGAAACCGCATGATGGTCTTTCCCGCTTTGAGATAACGGGGCGATGGCACGCAGGAGCTTTTTGCGATGGCCCAGTAACACACCCATTGAGAGCAAGTCCTCATCATTCAGCTCAGGCAAGACATCCCACGTAATGGCATGCTGCTGAAACGTGTCTCGGTAGCGATCAAGCCCCAGACTCTCCAGCCATGCGGAGACGCGATCATCCATGGTCAACGTCGTCTCAAGTGTACAACCGTGATTCGCGGCAGACTCGGAAGATGAGCTACCGTTCTCTTACAGAACGGCGATGCGCTGACTGATCATGAGCGTAAGATGCCGTCCGGCGAATCATCTCCACAAGCGAACTTGTCCTGAAATTGGCGGCGGGGGAGATTGCCCAGGCCGGATCACGATCAACAACGGCGAAGGCATGTCCGAACTCTCCGGCGATCTGTCCCACGAAATTCCGAAACTCGTCCTTGGCAGCGACAGCCCGGGGGCATTCGGCTGCGCCGAATTCAGTGGTGGAGGGGTGTTGATGGGAGATGACCCGCACGATGAACGGATCCGCACTATACGGCTCAGCGGAGTGAGCGGCCCATTGGACGGCATAGTCTGCCGTTTTGGAACAGTCCATGCCCGCCATGACACGTCGAATGGTGCTGTTCTGAGGATGCTGTCCATAACGTGATGAACCCCACCGACAAAAATTCGACCTTGAGTATGACCAGCGCCGCAATCGCGTGTCAATGAAGTGCGGACGCACCGAACCGTAACCCGGGCATCAACCGCCTTGACAAGGCAGAAGCTCGACGCGAGCATCCTGGTTCGTTGACGGTTAATCGATCGTGCCCGTATGATCCCTCATCCATGACGAAACATCACGAACAGGGCCCTGTAAATCTCGCCCTGCCCGCCATTCTGATCGTCTTTATCATAACCGGGGTCTGGGTCTGGAAACGACTCACACCTGACACACAAGACTATATCGTCGATCAGGCTGTACCGATGATGGCGATGGCTCTGGTGCTCGCGCTCTTGCTGTTGGTTTCGATCCGAGCGGTCCTTCGCCGCCTGGCAAGATCTCGAGAGCGAGCCAAGCTGCTGACGTTGTTTGAGCGAGAAACCGAGCAAGACAAGAAGCTGCACACGGCGTTCGCGTTGCTCGAGATGAATGCGTATCGCGTGGAGGGCTTGGAGTCCGCAGTGCCAGCCTTGAAGGAGATATTTGCCGCAACATTGCAACGAGCGCTAGGCGACAAGCAGCATCGCATCAGGGGGATGGCCGCCAGTCATCTAGGAGCGCTGCAAGACAAATCAGTGGTGCCGTTGCTGGTGAAGGCCCTGGAAGACGATCATGCCTATGTGCGTTCCTGCGCCGCCTTAGGCTTAGGGCGACTCCGAGCAGTCGAAACACGTGACCGGCTGAAGTTGATCGCGGAACAGGACTGGGATCAAACCGTCAGAAGCAGGGCCAGGGAAGCGCTGGAACAGATGGGAACGATCATGTAACGTGATGCTTGGCCTATTCCTGTGTCCACTCAATCACGACAATCTCGGGTCGGCAGTTGAAACGAAATGGGAGGAAGGACCAACCCAACCCACGGTTGACATACAGCTTGTGTCGGCCGGATTCGTGCCAACCTGCCACACGTCCACTGCATCCAGGAGGCAACCAGAAGGTGGGGATGCCAGGCACCCGCCACTGCCCGCCATGACTGTGTCCGCAGAGGATCAAATCAATGGCATGATGGGGTTCCACATAGTCGAGAATGTTGGGAGCATGTGCCAGTAGCAATGTAAATCTAGAGTCGGTGCGAGGCGGGACGCATCGAAGATCCGCCCGATGAAGCGATGGATCGTCGACGCCGGCGATCACCAGATCGCCTCTTCCAGTTGAAATCACAGCACTTTGGTTTACCAGGAGCGTGATCTTGTGCCGATCGGAAAGCTCGGCGTACTGAGCGACCGGCACGCCGCTGTAATGGTCGTGATTGCCCAGCGTCATGTACACAGGCGCAATGGCACGAAGCTGTCCGAGAAAGCGAAAGAGATGAGGCACCCCTTCCGAGACGTTAAGCAGGTCTCCCGTGATGAAAATCCAATCGGGGTGAAGTTCTCGCACCGTTTCAACCACCCGGTCATGCCGCGGATGGTAACGGTCCAGGTGCAGATCCGTCAGATGGACGGCCCGATGGCCGGCAAGCGACGGATGGATATGGGTTAGAATGGAGACGTCGTGGTTGGACAAGCCCCACTCCCAATGAGGAACGAGGCTGAAAATGCGATAGAGAAGCTCGCCTAAACAAGCGCCGATCAGCGATCGTACGCGATCAGGCCATGACATCGTCTGTCGCCCACTCATTCCGCAACCTGTCGTTCGCCTGATCGTTTTCGCATGGACGAAAAAAGTATATCATGGGCCTGTCTTCCACCAAATTTGACGATACATTTCCGCTGACATTCTTCAGTCCAACGAAGGAATACCTGTGATGCAACCAATGGACCCCTTTCTCACCGGCAATTTGCCTGGAATCGGGGGACACATCCGCACCGAGCCGGAAGACTTTCAGGTTGAAGAACGACCGCTCTATCTACCTTGCGGGGAAGGCGAACACTTGTATGTGACGATCACCAAACGCGGCCTGTCCACTCCGGAGCTGGTCCGTCGGCTCTCGTCATCATTGGGCATCAAAGCACAGGCCATCGGCGTGGCAGGGCTGAAGGACGCGCGAGCTGTCACGACTCAGATGGTGTCCTTGCAAGGAATCCATCCGGATCAGATCTCTCGCCTCCAAATCGACGGCACCATCCTCAACGTACAGATTCTCGGGCGCCATCGCAATCGGCTGCGAACCGGCCATCATTCCGGCAATCAGTTCCGGTTAGTCATCCGCAACGTCGCCCATCACGCGGTTGCAACCGTACCGGCCGTCCTTCAATCGTTGAGCACAAGGGGCGTGCCCAACTATTTTGGCCCCCAGCGGCAAGGCAAAGCGGGAGACAATTACCAAGTCGGTGCCGCACTCCTCCACGATGCGCGTCGACGCGAGAAGATGAATCGCGCCACACGCATCTGGTATCTCAACTCCTACCAATCATTCTTGTTCAATCGGATCCTGGCGCGACGGATCAATCATATCGATAAGGTCTTCGTCGGCGATTGGGCCATGAAGCTGGAGAATGGAGCCTGCTTTCAAGTCGAGGATGCCGAGAAGGAACAGCCCCGGGCGGATCGTTTTGAAGTCAGCCCGACAGGCATCCTCTTCGGCTCGCGTGTGTCGTGGGCAAGCGGTGAACCCGGTCGAATCGAGGAAGCTGTCATCGCCGAAGCGGGTGCAACGAAGGAAACCCTCGTCGCCGCTGCTGAGGCCTGTGGATTCCGTGGGGAACGCCGAGCACTTCGTGTCCCATTGACTGAACTCGAATGGTCTCTGAACGGCTCTATCCTCACCATCTCCTTTAGCCTACCTCCCGGTGCCTACGCCACCAGCGTGCTGAGGGAATTGATGAAATCCCCGACTCCCGATTCTTAGTCATAACCTCTGGTTTCCTTCCCCCACCTCGAAGCGGTGGTACAATGGATTCACATGCGGGCGAGAGTATGAACCAATACCAGGACACCGTTTATCTTCAAGGGCATATCATCGATTCTCTCGTGCTGGCGAAGGTATTGGACCTCATCCTGATGATGGGAGGCACCTTCGACCTTGAGGACGTGCACATCGGCAAGACCAGGGAGGAAGCCTCTCATGCTCGTATCCGGATCCGAACCACCTCGAGAGTACTTTTAGACGACATTCTGAAGGCGATCCAACCACACGGTGCCTCGATCGAACGAGAAGCGGACTGCCGCACCGTCCCCGCGCCTGCCGATGGAGTGTTACCCGAAGATTTTTATGCCACGACGCATCTGCCCACGCAGATCCGAGTCAATGGGCAATGGCTGGACGTGGATCGAATCGAAATGGATCTCGCCATTGTAGTTGTGGTCAACGAGGAACGCACCGCCCAAGCCGTACCGATGGGTGACGTTCGTCGTGGGGATCAGGTTGTGGTCGGCCGGGAGGGGGTGCGGGTGATCCCTCTTCAACGGCCGCTCGAACGGGACGTCTTTGGATTCATGGAGTCGCAAGTCTCGGCAGAACGACCTCACGGTCACATCATCGCCGACATCGCAGCTCGCATGCGTCAATTGCGTGAATGCTATGGGCAGAACCAGTCCGGCTCGCACGTCTTGTTGGCGGGAGGACCCGCCATCATTCACGCCGGGGGGCGAGATGCACTCGCCTGGTTGATCGAGCAGGGGTTTGTCCATGTCCTGTTTTGCGGGAATGCATTGGCAGCCCATGACATGGAAGTCGATCTGTTCGGCACCTCACTCGGTTATGGGTTCACCGCCGGACGCGCGGTCCCACATGGGCATGAACATCACTTGCGGACCATCAACCGCATTCGGGCCATCGGCAGCATTGAAACGGCAGTCACGTCGGGAGTCATCAAACGGGGAATCATGGCTGCGTGTATCCGACAAGGCGTTCCGATGGTCATGGCAGGAACGATTCGTGACGATGGTCCTTTGCCGGGAGTGATTACGGATTCCGTCCAGGCGCAGCAGGCCATGCGCGCCTTGATCCCCGAGGTTGGACTGGCACTCCTGGTCGCCTCGACGCTGCACTCGGTGGCGACCGGCAATCTGCTGCCCGCTACTGTTCCGACAGTGTGTGTGGACGTCAATCCCTCGGTCCCGACCAAGCTGGCGGATCGCGGCAGTTTTCAGGCGGTCGGTCTCGTCATGGATGCGGCGTCGTTTCTGGCGGAACTGGCCAGAGCGCTAGGGAGGCCGTCATGAGCCGACTCCTCGTCTGTCCGCCCGACTATTTCGGCATCGAGTACGAAATCAATCCGTGGATGAGACTCAGCAATCGAGTGGACCATGAGCGGGCGGTGACTCAGTGGCATGAACTGATGAAAGTCTTTGAAAAGGATTTGAGCATCGTGCTCGAACGGATGACTCCCAAACCCGGACTACCCGATTTGGTCTTTACCGCCAATGCCGGTGTGGTGGTGGGACATACCGCCGTCGTGAGCCGCTTCCGATATCCTGAGCGGCAGCGAGAGGAGGCCCATTTTGAACAGTGGTTTCGCGAACACGGCTATGAAGTGATGACTTTCAAAGAGGCGCTTCATTTTGAGGGTGCAGGCGATCTCCTGGGCTTCCCGGAGTACTGGTTCGGGGGATACCGACAACGTTCGGACATCGGCGTGTTTCCGATCCTCAGCGAACGGTTTCATCGAGAAATTATTCCGCTCGAACTCGTCGATAGCCGCTTCTATCATTTGGACACGTGCTTCTGCCCCTTGAGCGGCGGCGAACTCCTCTACTACCCCGCCGCATTCGATCGCTACGGTCAGACGGCGATCGCGGAGCGTATCCCGGACCAATTGCGCCTCGCAGTTCCGGACGATGAAGCTTTGAAATTCGCTTGCAACGCCGTCTGCATCGGAAAGCACGTCGTCATCCCTGCGGGATGTCCCGTCACTCAGGCGTGGCTCGGAACGCGAGGATATGAACCTCATCCGGTTCAGCTCGATGAATTCATGAAATCCGGCGGGTCTGCCAAATGCCTGACCTTGGCGCTCGACTGAACGTCGTCGTTCGTCATGTGTCACGCATCTTTCCCTGTAATTTCCTTCTATCTATGACGACTGATGCGTCATTTTTTCCGAAAGAGAAACGCGCCATACATACCGGCGATCGCAATCGTGACGAGCTCAATGGTCAGGAGCATGCGGCTCACGACGGCATCCGGCGCGGGAGGCGACAGGATAAAATACATGCCGAGAAACTCCGGCGTCTGAGTCGGTGAAGTTTCCCATGGAGGGAACAGGACGGCGAGGATCAGAACGACGACCATCCCATAGAGCACGGAGATGTTGAGCTGCTCCGGGACCGAGTCAGTGGGGCGAGCGGCGAAGGAGCCGTCCGTGTTCCCACCAAGCCGTCGACCACATTGAATACAGAACCGGTTGATCTCCGGTTGCGACCGATTGCAGGCAACGCAGGATTGCATGACGAAGCCCAGAAGAGATCACCGCATAGAGAAAGATTACAGCAAAGGAACCGGTTTTCCCAGTGGTATTCGCGTATCGAGGATCACAGATCAGAAGTGATATCCAACACCGAAAGAAACAAGATGCATTGTGTAGGTTGTGTCTAGCCCATAGGGAAAGGGAAAGAGGTTTTGATTTTCGTCGAATTTGAAGTGTGCATAATTAAATTTCCATTCTACGAATGCTGTTAGATGTTTGGTGACATAGTATTGAATGCCGGCCTTTGCATTCAACCCAAGTCTCACATTGTCTGAAGTTGATTCCGGTGAATCCGGTGTCAGACCTTCTCCCTTGATTCGTGCAAAGAAAATTCCCGGTCCCACTCCGACATAGGGCTGCAACCGAGTTTTGTGGTAACGAAGCATGAGATTAAATGGAGCCAAAGTTACCACCCGGAAATTCGCCCCTTGGAACGTTCCGCTTGCTATAAACCCGGGGACTGCGGGATTCTGGAAGGTATGAACTTGCTGGTCAATGTGGGGAGTTGCATGGAACACTTCCGCCTCTAGGCCAACCCAGCGGGCAGAATTAAAGTAGTGCCCTACTTTACCGCCAAACATAAAAGAGGTTGATAATTCAAACTCGCCGTGTATCGTACCGGGAAGAAGAAATTCGGAAAAGATTTCGCCGCCCGAGAGACCTCCGAAAGGCAATGAGGCTCCGAATTGCCCGGCTATGTAGGTTTCTCCACGGGCGCTCGGAGTAGCGAGCAATAAAGACCCCATCAAGAGTGTGGTTGCGAAGATTCCAGAGCAAAGCAAAGTAGTGCGCGACTGTTCCATCTGAAACCTCTGAATTACTTTTTCTATCCTATGACTTGTCGCGGTGAGGGCGAAGTCATTTCTGAAATCTGACGAAGGGAGAGAAGTTAGCTGCCCATTCAGGCAGCCAGCTCATCCTCCGTGAAGAGCTCGGGGACTTAGAAACTCAGACGGATGGTTCCTCGGTTCGTTGACAGGTTCTTCGGAGCCTTCCTATAATCCGCGTCCGAACGGAGCAGTGGTGATTTTGCCATGAGGCTGGATTGCGTATGCCGACCACGATTCACAAGATCGGTGTTATTGGGGCTGGAGCCTGGGGCACAGCCCTGGCCAAGCATTTGGCCGAGAAGGGTCTGGAGGTTCGGCTCTGGGCCTATGAACAGGATGTCGTCGACGCCATCAACTTTTCACACGAGAACACGGTCTTTCTCCGAGACGTCCCTCTTCCTCGGAGTCTGACGGCGACCTCTTCGCTTCGTGAGGCCATAACGAGCCGCGACGGGGTCTTGTTTGCGGTTCCTTCTCATCTCACCCGATCCCTCTTGCAACAATTGGCCCCCTGTCTCTCTGATTCCCTTCCAATCGTGTGTGCGACCAAGGGCATTGAGGAGAACACGGCCAAACTGATGACCCAAGTCATGGAGGATGAGTTGCCGCCGTCCATGCACCGTTTCCTCATGGTACTCTCCGGACCAAGTTTCGCGTCAGAACTCGGCGTCGGAAAACCCACGGCCGTCTGTTTGGCCGGCAGTGATGCGCAATTAGTACGGCGATTTCAAAGTGTATTGATGACACCTGTCTTTCGAGTATACGCCGATACGGACGTCATCGGCGTCCAACTTGGCGGTGCCCTCAAGAATGTCATGGCCCTGGCCGCCGGTGTGATCGATGGGCTGGACCTCGGACTCAATGCCCGTGCCGCGCTTATTACCCGTGGCTTGGCGGAAATCATCCGGCTCGGCATGGCCATGGGAGCTGATTCCCGCACATTCTATGGCCTTTCCGGCGTCGGCGATCTGGTACTGACCTGTACGGGCACGCTCAGCCGAAACCATTCGGTCGGCGTGCGGCTCGGCAAGGGAGAAAAGCTGGAGGCGATTTTGGCCGGAATGCAGGCCGTTGCGGAAGGCGTTCGGACGGCACGTGCGGCACTCACGTTGGCCCGCCGCTATGGGGTCGATATGCCCATTACTCAGGAGATCAATGCCGTGTTGTATGACAATAAATCCTGTTCGAAGGCCGTCTGTGATTTGATGGAACGGGATGCAAAACCGGAAAAGGAATGGACATGAATCCGGAAGGACTTGAACGATTGTTGCGGCAGGTCCGTCAAGGACAGGTGACGGTGGAACAGGCGCTTCAGCGCTTGCGGTCGCTGCCGTTTGAAGATCTCGGCTTCGCCTCCCTCGACCATCATCGGTCGTTGCGACAAGGGTTCCCCGAAGTGGTGCTGTGTGAAGGCAAAACGACGGCGCAGATCATCGCCATCGCCCGAGCGCTCATCAAAAAAGACGGCCCGTTTCTCGCCACTCGCGCCGACCCATCCGTCGCTCGTGCTATTCGTCGCTTGGATCGGCGAGCACAGTACTATCCCGATGCGCGCATTGTCGCCATTCGTCCCCTCCGGCAAAAACGGCATGGGCATATCCTCGTCGTGACCGCGGGAACGGCGGACGTGCCCGTGGCCGAGGAAGCCCGAGTGACCGCGGACGTGATGGGGAGCCGCGTCGAGCGGCTGTACGACGTCGGGGTCGCGGGAATCCATCGGTTGCTTGGAAAGAAAGAGCGACTGTTTGATGCGCAGGTCGTGATCGTCGCGGCCGGCATGGACGGTGTCTTGCCGAGTGTCGTGGGTGGTTTGGTCCATTGCCCGGTGATTGCCGTTCCCACCAGCCGCGGCTATGGGGCGAGTTTCGGAGGAGTCGCCGCGTTGCTGACGATGCTCAATTCTTGCGCATCGGGGGTGGGAGTGATGAACATCGACAACGGCTTCGGCGCGGCCTGCCTCGCGCATCGGATCAACATGCTGGGGGTGAAGAGCTAGGCGTGGAAAAACACATGGGACTCTATCTCACTTCGAGTGTGCCCCGCTTCGGCCAGGCCACCATGACGGTGCGTAATCCCTTTTCTCCATTGGCCAATAATTTGGTCCTCACCTCATAGGTATAGGTACCCACTCCGGCCTGTTGCTTGCGGTGATCTTGACCGTCCCATGCCAGCTCGATGGACGCCTTTGACCGTCCCGTTTCACGGTCATCCGTGGAGAGAGCGTGGACCGGTTGCCGGTACGTGAGAAAGCGAAGCGAGGTCTTCGAAGGAGAACTAATGAGCGAGGTGACTTCCAGAACGACGTCCCTATCGATTTCTCTTGGAAGCTGTACCGTCACGGAAAACTGCAACGGTCCGTTTCCTAACGTATAGGGGATCGGCGCGATATGGAGATTGACGATCTTGAGCTCCGGTTCCGGTCTGGGCACTCGAGGCGGCTTCACCTTCGAGTGGCTGTCAGCGGGTAAGACGACGCTCAAGAAAACCCAGCCGGCCATGAACACGAGGAGGAGTTTTTCGCGATCGCGACGGTTGAACGTCTTCATAGAAAACATCGGACCCGCTTTCATGTAAGGGTGGCTCGTTCACCACGAGGCACGATTGCAATCTCACGGCGATGTTAGGGGGATAACATAGGCTCCCCGGGCTGTCAACGAAGCGTCGACAATGAAGCAGCGATTGCCGTTCGCCGGCGCCTCCGGTAAGATGACCGGTCATTTTGCGCATGAAGAGTGAGGACTTCGGTGGGTCGGCATTTACACTTTGATTGTTTCTCCGGTGTCAGTGGAGACATGGTCCTAGGGGCACTGGTGAGCGCCGGGCTCTCATGGACGGACTTGGTGAACGGCCTCAAACGCCTACCGCTCGACGGGTACCGGCTACGAAAGCGTGAGGTGCAGCGAGGCGCGCTTCCGGCGGTCAAGGTCGATGTGGTCGTTCAGCAGGGGTTTCAACGACCGCTGGCCCTTTCTCGCATCCGAAAGCTCTTGGCCGATAGCACGTTGCCTGGTCCGGTCAAGGAACGTAGTCGATCGGTGTTCGATCGACTGGCTGAGGCCGAGAGCCTTGCCCATCGAGTCGACCTGAAGGACGTGCATTTTCACGAAGTAGGGGTTGTGGATTCGTTTATCGATGTCGTCGGAGGCGTGCTGGGCTGTCATCTCTTGAACGCCACTCGCATCACATCGTCCCCCATCAATGTCGGGGCGGGGTCCATTCACACCTCACACGGACTTTTGCCTGTTCCCGGGCCGGCGGTGGCGGCGCTCGCGAAAGGGATCCCCATCTTTGCCGCCGGCCCCCGTTGCGAGCTCGCGACTCCCACCGGGGTTGCGCTCCTGCGGACATTGGCATCGGAGTTCGGGCCTATGCCGACGATGAAAAGCATGGCCGTCGGCTACGGTGCCGGTGACCGCGATCCGGACGGATGGCCCAATGCCCTTCGCGTATTTCTGCAGAATGCGTCTGCGTCTCCCACGCGACAAACCGAACGCATGATGCAGATTGAAACGAATCTCGATGACCTTATCCCACAGGCCTACGAACACGTGATGGAACGACTCTTTGCCGTCGGTGCCGTCGATGTCACACTGACCCCCGTGGTGATGAAGAAAAGTCGGCCTGGAGTCGTCGTGACCTGCCTTGCGATGCCGCCCCAAACGGAGGCCGTGCTTGAAATTCTGTTCCAAGAGACCTCAACCCTCGGGATACGGGTTCAAGAGGTGACCCGCCGGGTGCTTCCCCGGCGGTTTGTCCCCGTGACGACCAAAGGAGGAATGATTCGTATGAAGGTCGCCGACGTCGGTGCCGGTTGGGAAAAGGCAGCACCGGAGTATGCGGACTGTAAGACGGTCGCCCAGCGGACCGGTCGTCCCTTGAAGACGATTATGGAAGAGGCCCTGCTCGTCTATCGGCAAGGGCGTACGAGACGAACCGCGAATACGCGGGGCCGGGCATGACCGTTCTGTACTACGTGCTTCTCTTTATCCTCTCGGTCGTGGTCACACTCGGTGGCTGCGCCCTCTTTACCAATGCCATTGAGTGGCTCGGCAAACGCCTGGGGATTTCCGAGGGGGCCGTGGGCAGCGTGTTTGCCGCCATCGGCACGACCTTGCCTGAAACATCAATCCCGATCATCGCCATTTTTTTCGGCGAAAGCCGGGAGGAGGTTGAGGTGGGGTTAGGCGCGATCTTGGGCGCGCCGTTCATGCTCAGCACGCTGGTGCTGCCCATGTTGGCCATGCTCTTGTTGATCTATGCGCGGGCCGGCAAACGGACCGGGCGGTTTCACCTCAACTATCGTGAAGTGCTGACCGATCTCACGTTTTTCATGTTCGGATATTTCATCGCGTTGGGTTGCGCCTTCGTGCCCTCCAGACTCATTCATCTCATCGCGGCCGTCGTATTGATCTGCTTGTACATTTACTACATGAAGCTCAAATTCACACCGGCAGGCGGAGAGGAAGGCGGTGAACTGGAGCCGCTCATTTTTGACAAGACTGCTGCGATACCGTCGTATGCGATGATCGGATTTCAATCTTTCCTGGGTCTGGGCGGATTGATAGTGGGTGCCCATTTGTTTGTCACGGCCGCGGAATCGATGGCCGGCCTGTTCGCCATGTCGCCGTTGATTTTGGCACTGCTCATCGCGCCGCTTGCCACCGAGCTGCCCGAGATGTCCAACAGCTTTCTCTGGCTCTATCGTAAGAAAGACCGACTCGCCGTGGCCAATGTCACAGGGGCCATGGTGTTTCAAGGCACTTTTCCCGTTGCGCTGGGATTGATCGGAACCGCTTGGTCCATCGCACCATCGGCATTGACGACCATGATTCTAGCCGTGCAGGCGGTAGGGCTCTGCCTTTTGCAGATTCTCATCGGAGGTCACTGGCGGCCGTGGCTGCTCGCCGCCGGAGCTTTGTTCTATATCGGCTATACGGTGCATCTCTATGTCAACTGAAGCACGACCACCTCGCGCGCGCTCCTCATCCCTCCGACTTCCCTTGTTGGGTCTCACAATGGGAGACCCGGCCGGCATCGGGCCGGAGGTCATCGCCAAGGCTCTTTCAAGCCCTAGTCTCCACAAGGTGTGTCGACCGATCGTCATCGGATCACTTCCCGTCATGGCGCGAACGATCAAGGCGCTGAAGCTCAACCTGAACGTCCTGCGAGTTCATGGTCATGAAACGATGCCGACACCTAGGGCGACAGTACCGGTGCTGGACCCGCTGGAGACACCGCTGCGAACGTTCAAGCCCGGGCTTGCCGCGGCGGAGACCGGCGCCGCTTCGGTCGCCTTTATCAAAAAGGCCGTCGAACTGGCTCAGATCGGCTGTATCCAAGGCATGGTGACGGCACCCATCAACAAAGAAGCCATCAACATGGCCGGCTGCCGGTACCCGGGCCATACCGAGTTGTTGGCCGACCTCACGCAAGCCGACGAGTCAGGTATGATGATCGTGGGCGGACCGTTACGGATCATGTTCGTCACGACACATGTCGCGATCAGAGATCTCTCGTCGCTGCTCACTCAAGCGAAGGTCGAAAGGGGGATTCGCTTGGCACACCTGGCACTCACGACGTTGTTCGGGATGGTTAAACCCAAAATCGGCGTGGCGGCCTTGAACCCACATGCCGGGGAGCATGGATTGTTCGGGGATGAAGAGACCCGTGTGATTCTGCCGGCGGCGCGTGCCGCCCAAAAGCGGGGCATCCTGGCGAGCGATCCCTTGCCTGCCGATACCCTATTCGGGAAGGCGGCGAACGGACAGTACGACGGCGTCGTCGCCCTCTATCATGATCAAGGGTTGATTCCCCTGAAACTCGTGGCATTCGGCACGTGCGTCAATCTCACCGTGGGCTTGCCCATCATTCGCACTTCGGTGGATCATGGAACCGCGTTCGATATCGTCGGCAAGGGCGTCGCCGACCCCGGAAGCCTGATTGAGGCCGTCAAGCTGGCCGCCAAGATCGCCCAAACGAAGATGACGCCATCTCGTGCCAAAAAAGGACGGGCCGGACATGTCGCCTGACGCGTCGAAAAGTCTTACCGTGGTTCGGCAGCAGCTGGATGAACTGGATGCCATTGCTCAACAGACTCTTCAAGATCTGAACACCGTCGCCGGGACGGAACGAATAGTCAAATGGAAAGCCCGCACGGTCGCGCTGATTACCGATGCCGTCGGCCCTCTGGAAGGACAGGTGTTCGCTCGCATCCAACCGGGACCGTCGTTCACCAACGACCTGGTCGAAGAGTTTACAGACCTCGTGGAATGTTATCGCTCGCCACTGAAGATATTAGCCGGGCACCTGGCCCAGCCGCCCTCGACCGGGAGTTGAGGGTGGAGTCCTCTTTCCCTCCTGCAGCGATCAAACGTCTCGGACAGAATTTTCTCATCGACCCGAACATTGTCCGCAAGATCGTCGCACTGGCCGAACTTACGCCGGCCGATGCCGTGTTGGAGATCGGGCCCGGGCGTGGCATCCTCACGGAAGCGCTGTGCCGCGCGGCCGGCCAGGTAACGGCAATCGAAATCGATCCACGACTCCACACCTACCTGGCCGAACGACAGCTCCAGTTTTTGAATCTCACGCTCGTCCTCGGTGATGCAATGACCTATCCGATCGAACAGCTTCCGATCGGCACCATCGTCGTCGCCAATCTTCCATATTATTTATCCACTCCCCTACTCTTCCGGCTTCTCAATCAGCGCGACCGCTTCCCCCGCATGGTGCTCATGCTGCAAAACGAAGTCGCCGACCGATTGGTTGCCAAACCCGGCAGCTCCGACTACGGAGTGCTTTCCGTCATGGCGCAGTATGGGGCGGAGATCACGAAAGCGTTCCAAGTCTCTGCGCAGTGTTTCAGACCGAGACCGGAAGTTGGTTCTGCCGTGGTTCTTTTAAAAACCAAGCATCAGAGAGCGCTGAACCGCGAGGATGAGCCAAAGTTTGCCGCACTCGTAAAAGCCGCCTTTGCGCACCGCCGAAAGACGCTGGTCAATTCACTGAAGGATCAAGGATGCGATCAGAAGCTATTGGCAGAAGCGTTGGACACATTGGCTCTCTCTCCTTCCGTCCGCGCGGAAACTCTTTCTCTCGAGCAGTTTGCCGAACTGGCCCGCCGCATGTGCCCACGGATTTCTTAAACATCAGCCATGGGAGACTACGGATATGATCAGCCGCGCGCAGTCTGGATCCGAGGCGACCCAGCGCCTTGTGCGCCATACGAGATGCTGACGATCAGAAATCCGTCGTTGCGAAGACTGGAGGCCCTATATCGGTCGCATGTGGATTTTGAACACGACGCGTCGGCTCTTATCGCGGTCCGTATATCCGGCGTCATTGCGTAAGAGGTTCTGTTTTCCTCGTCCGTTCGCAGTGGCTTTCTGCAGGAAGCACTCATAGGCCCATGGCAGCTTCTCGCGAATTACTTCCAAGCTTTTCGCCAGAACGGCAAAAGAACGTTCCTGACTGAGTCGCAAGTTGCGGATATCGTCACCCAGGTCATCGGTGTACCCTTCGATGACAAAGGCCTCTACTTCCTGCTCACTTGTTCCGCAGGCAAGTGAGGCATAGTGAGGCATGGCCTCGGACAGGAAGGTTTCGGCGGCTGGCAGCAACGTGCTCTTTCCGAACTCGAAGGTGATCGCCGCATCCGGCACCACGATCGTGCGGACGTTCGGCTTCTTGAATTCCGGTGCTGGCGGACGTGGATCGGAACTCGCCGTTACGTTTATCGGCGTGGCGCGGCTCTTGGCTGGATCGACATTTCCATTTTCAACACGAGTCACATACGTCACGAACAATAGGATAAAGATGACGGCGAGGGAGGTCATAAGATCCGCAACCCCACTCGTGACGACGGCTGAGCTGTCACGAATATCTTCAGAGGAGTCCGACTTCATTTCTCTCGCCTCGACACCTCAATCGAGATGGAACGGGGTGGCTTTCCTGGCTCACTGTCTTTCTTCGACGGACGCGCCAGTTCATTCGTCGCAGAGGCATGGCTCTTGAGCTGATTGATCATCGTTTCCATCTCTGATTGAGACAGCTGCACCGGAGCGCGTGGCTCCTTGATCAAGCGGTTGAGATCGTGAATGGCCTCCAGTAAGGGGTTCATCATGGGCCTTAACGCCCGTTGGACTTCATGACCGATCTCCGTCGACAGACCATCGAGCTTCATCGGTGTCTGTTTGGCGTTCAGAGCCGTAAGCGCCTCTGAGGCGGAGCTCAGCGCCGCGACGGTCGATCCGAGGCGTTGCTGTACGATATCGAGGAGTTGGTGTGTGGTCTCGTGTTGGAGAGGAGCGACGATCGTCGTCGGGGATCCGCTCGGCAATGGAGACGCCTGAGTGTGCGGCCCGGCAGTTTTTTGAGGAAACATCTCGTCCAGGAGAGAGAGGCACTCACGGTGTCGATTGTCCAGCCGGTGCCAGAGACAGTGTTCGAGAAGAGAGAAAGCATTGGCGCATCCCAAGCCCACGATGGATGTCACAAACTTTCCAGAAAGTCCGTTGATCAATCCTTGAATCCCTTCGATTTCCGACCCATTCGCATGGAGCTTGCTGAGGCCGATCAGAATAGCAAGAAACGTGAACATCAATCCCATACCGGTCAGAAAGGCGGGCAACTGTCGATAAAAGCGCACATTGAGATGGGCGGCGCAAAGGGATTCGAAGGAGAAAAATTCGCTCGCGGAGCGCTGACTGTGGACGGTCGGTTCGAGAAACCATGCCGATTGCTCTACGGTGAGAGTCTTGCGATAGGAAAGCCATCCTCTGGCAAAGGCCTGCTCCGACCGTATCACTCGATCCAGCGCTTGCAAGTCGTCAAGATCACGACGGGTCTCCGACGATGCATCGAGACGCGCCCGTCTTTTCGCGAGAGCCGGGATGGCCAGCCAGTCCTGGGAAACCTTTTGACGGGCCTGCACAAGAGGCGAGACGGAAGAATGGATCCGCAAGAGCGTTTCTTCAATCTGCAGCAGGCCTCGGAGGAGTACCCCTCCATGCCAAAGACAAAGGATGAGGATCCCCGCCGCACCGATCCAGCTAAGCATCGGACTTTGAAGCCCACCGACAGCCGATACATCACGAGTGAGCCATTCCCCGACCGCAGTGAACGAATCCACTTCATCCATCTGAAGACCTCGCTGCAGGCCTGTACGCTCTTCTCACCAAAAGTGAAGCACTGCCGTCTCCCTCAACTTCTGTGCCAGAAGAAGGCTTCGACAATTGGCCTTGTATCGCGACACGATTGAGCTAGCGCCAGCGGAAAGGGGAAATTCTTGCCGAAGGAGCGGCAAGTTCTGCATGAACCGGTGGAACTGTCGTGAAGGCAGGGTAGCTGAAGTATCGACGCCGCGTCAGTTCGGTTTTGTCACCAAAGCTTTGGTTGTCGCGGCATCATGGACCGATCTGTCATTCTGTCGATTCAAGGAGGCAGTTCATGCTATGGTTTGTTGTCCTTGAGAACCGATTTCCGCTTCATGCGAGGAAAGGTGGAGGATTCCAATGGGTCTATGGCGCCTGATCGGTCGACCTGCTTACATGCTCTGTGCGTTGCTATCGGTGACAGGATGCGCGAGCGAATTCTCCATTTTCAGCGCATCCGGCGAGCCACTTTTGATTTCGCGTCGAGGGTATTCACCGATGGAATGCACGCAAACGGTGAAGGACGAGGCCGCTCGCATGGGTGTGACATTGCGATATGTTCATATCCGGGGAAGCGCCGTCGGCCGTTCGTTACTCTGGCCCTTTGAGCCGGGGTACGCCTGCGAGGCGGCCATCGGCCCTGAGCAGGGCCCCATCGGCAGTTACCCTACTCATCGCATTCTCCCGCGCCGCTCATGATTGAACTCTTCGAGCATTTCTTCATGTTCTGCGTCCGGCTTGATCTCCATGCCAATGGTCGGATGCTGGTCTGAGATCGATAAGATTTCCGCCAATCCTCTTGCGCTCTGTACACATACTCCATGGTGCCGCGGCTTTGTTCACGCTTGGACTTATCTGCATCGGCAAACTCACGAACCTTGTTTCGCACGCTCTCGGCCTATGGTCGGTGCATGTCGCCACTTCGTTGATTCGCTTGTTGATTCAAGGTCTTCCGCTATACTTATGATGTGTGCGCCGTCGTGATGGGAAGGGGGTTCAGGGAACGCTCAGGTTCAGGGCACGATGATCAAAGTTTTATTGGTCGAAGACAATGACGTCGATGCACGCCTGACTCAAGACATTCTTGCCGAATGGAGCCTGGAAGCATTCGATATCATTCATGTGACCCGCCTCAGCGACGCTGTGACCCGCCTGGCCCGCGCACGGTTTGATGCCGTCCTGCTCGACTTATCGCTTCCGGACGGATACGGACTCTCGACGGTGCGTCAAATGCATGTCGCGAACCCGAGGATCGCGATCATTGTGCTGAGCGGACTCAACGATCAGACACTCGCGCTACAGGCTGTCCAGAACGGGGCACAGGACTATCTCGTCAAGGGACAAGGACCGTCTGAGCTGTTGGCCCGATCAATTCGCTACGCCATCGAACGCAAACGGGCGGAAGAGCGTCTGACCTACCTCGCTCAGTATGATCAATTGACGGGCCTGGTGAACCGTACCCTATTCCGCGATCGCCTCATTCAAGCCATGGCGCGCAGCAAACGGCTTCAACAACCTCTCGGTCTCATGTTGCTCGACTTGGATAAGTTCAAACCGGTGAACGACACCATGGGTCATGATGTCGGCGATCAACTCCTGAAAGCCGTCGCGGAACGACTGCAAGAGTGTGTCCGCGAGGTGGACACGGTCGCCCGCATGGGAGGAGATGAGTTCACCATTGTTCTGGAGGGCCTGACGTGCGAAGAGGATATTACGATCGTCGCGCAGCGCATCACGAAGTCGCTGGGGGATCCGTTTCACCTTGGGGAACACAGGGCGGTGATCGGAGTCAGTATCGGCATTACCGTGTATCCGACCGATGATCATGAAGTCGATGAGCTCCTGAAACACGCCGATGTCGCCATGTATCGGGCCAAACAACAAGGGGGCGGCTCTTTTCAGTTTCACATCCCCGATGATTCGACACCCTCCCCTCGCTGAAGTTCACGGCTTCATCCACCCCTGCGACGTCCGGCCGTCCTCATCGACCGATCTGTGAAAGCGGTTGATCGGAAACAGCATACGCCCCGGCAGGATTCGGCTCGAGTCGATTCATCGCAGAAAGCTCCGACGGTGTCGGGTTGGGATGCGAATCGGGTGTCATGAGGATGCCCCAGTGCTGATTGTTCCGACAGACATTGTCGACGATCAAACTTTCGGCATGCTGGAACAACAGGATTCCGCTCAGCATATTTTCTTCGCACAGATTCCGCACGAGTTCAGGTCGACTGCCCGGATCCCGGACCGCGATGCCAAAATGGTGGTTCTCACGGCAGCGATTATCCGCCACCCGCGGTTGAGCCCCGGCAAAGACGAAAATGCCGGACTCACGATTACGGCACACGTCGTTGTCTGAAAATGTGACTCGACATTCGGGTCCATACAACACCACTCCCGACAAGATCCCCTCCATTGCTCGGCACTGTGTGATCATGCACGTGGAGTTGAGTATGTTGAGAGCCGAATGTTGGTCGCTGCCGACATAACGGAACGTGATGCCGGTAATCCACCCTTCCGGCACCTCTTGTAAATACAACGGCCCTCCGCGGCGGCTGAAGATCTGGACCCTATCCCGGCCGGCACCGACCAGCCGTACCGGCCGTTGAGTCACGACCAGTTTATCCTCATAGATTCCAGGACGGACATAGACCTGGTCCGATTCTCCGACATCCTTCAAGGCTGCGCTTGGAGTCGGATAACAACACGGATCAACCGGATCGACAACCAAGGTTCGTCCACCCAAGGGATTCGTCGGTATGGCCTCTTCACTCACCCTGGACTCCTGTGGAGATGCGTGCTCCTATTGGGCATGAACGAAGAGCGGAGATCTTGCGACGCAACAAGCCGGTTAAGGTCATCGAACCACTTTGTACAAATCTGTGTCTTCGTCTACACGCTCTTAGAGACCCTGCGAGTTGCTTGCCGCTGAGATGGAACAAAAGCATGTTTTTTCAGCGTTTCTCATTCGTGAATGCTCAGAGCTCTGGCATACTGATTGCGTGCGTGAGACCTTCGATTGCCGTATTGGAAGATGGAGGCCCGCTATGCTCCACAAATGTATTGGAATCGTCCTGCTCCTATCCACGTTCTTCTCTGTCGGCCAATCCTTGGCGGCCCCAACTCAGCGAC
Source organism: Nitrospira sp. SG-bin1 (assembly GCA_002083365.1). Classification (NCBI taxonomy): domain Bacteria; kingdom Pseudomonadati; phylum Nitrospirota; class Nitrospiria; order Nitrospirales; family Nitrospiraceae; genus Nitrospira; species Nitrospira sp. SG-bin1. The sequence continues at coordinate 48,300 of LVWS01000002.1, forward strand.
AGGACACGACTCGTCGATTATACGATCGCATCATGGATGAATTTAAGCACCGTGACTACAAAGCAGCGATGGCCGGTTTCCAACTCTTCATCGAGCTGCATGGCGAATCCGCCTTGGCAGCTAATGCGCAATATTGGATAGGAGAGTGTCAATATCGGATGGGACGATATCGAGACGCCCTCAAGTCGTTCTATGATGTCGTGTCAAATTATCCGCTCAGCCCTAAAGTGGCGGCTTCCACGCTGAAGCTCGGTCAGACATACACGAAATTGGGCGACCACGAGAAGGCACGGTTGATGTTCGACCGGGTCGTGGATCAATATCCGGACAGCGCGGAAGCGGAGGTGGCTCGCCAAGCCATCGAGGCGTCATCAAGCACCGAAGATTCACCGAATCAGACGCCGTAGGACCGTGGGTTTGTTTGAGTGAGCGTCGAGCGCCTCGTCACTCCTCCGCGGTAATCCCCAAGCGTGCCGTAAGATCTGGCAGCGAATGGGTTTTTTTGAGTTGTAACTTCGTCAGTTTGATCCCCGCCGCCTCGAGCACCGACTCGATGACCGACTGCCGTTCATCCTGATGAGAGGGGGTTGAATCCCGCTCGATTTGTACGACTCGTTCGACTCGACAGGACCCCGGATGAACCAAGACAAAATCGACCCGCTTGAGCGCAATCTTACGCAAGATATGGGTGCGCATTTTTCCCGCCGCTTCAACCGACACGAAAGACCATAGCGGCACCTGACTGAACACAAGGTAATGCTCCTGGACAGCCATTCGCAGAAGGCTATACAACGCGACCTCTTCATCGGTAAGCAACCGAGCTGGACCGAGGGTGACGCCTGAAGGAACGGCAAACGGCAATGTGTGTGTCTTTCTTCGACGTGCCTTCGTCAGATACCGCCAAAGCAAGATGATCACGACGAGACCGATCGCGCCGACCAGAAGAAGCTTCATCTATTCCTGCCGCCGCCTTTGCGTGGACGCAGCCGCTCAAACCAGCGGGGCCCACTTGGGACGATGCAACCCAATAACCGTGGGGCCGCCGCGCCCGTAACCGAGGGCACATTCCCGGACTGTTCCATCACGGTCTGATAAGCCAGGACGGCAAATGCCACCGACTCCAACGCCTTACTGTCCCAACCGTGCGATTCAAATGACGTGACGGGCACCGGTGCAAAGATGTCCGCCAAATGTCCCATGATCGCGCGGTTTCGCACACCGCCTCCGCCCACGATCACGTCATCGATCCGCCCTTTGATCCACCGTCTGGCTGTTCCGACTGCTTCCGCAGTCCAACGGCTGCAGGTAGCGAGAAGATCCTCGATCGACAATTGACGTGTTTGCTGCCACTGAAGTAACTCATCGAGCATCTTCCCCCCGAACGCCTCGCGTCCTGTCGATTTGGGGGGTGCCTGGGAAAGATACGGATGGGCGAGAAGTTTGGCTAACAATCTGGAATCGACTTGTCCCTTGGCCGCCAATCGCCCTTCACGATCCATCGTGGCCCTGCCGTTCGTGGTGCGAGACATGAGTCCGTCAAGAACCATATTCGCCGGGCCTGTGTCGAACGCGACGAGTTCCGCCGAATCCGACCCGCGAGGAAGATAGGTGACGTTGCTGATCCCGCCCAGATTCACGATAAGTCGCGCGCGGCGCGTATGCCGAAACAGCAGCGCGTGGACCCCGGGAGTAAGCGGCGCTCCTTGCCCGCCGGCAGCAATATCGCGCGGCCTGAAATTGGCCACGGTGGTAATACCCGTGCGCTCGGCAATCACGGCCGGTTCAGCGATTTGCAACGTCGATCGTATGGCGCCGACTCCGGTATCCTTGATGCCATGCGGCAAGTGGTGCACCGTTTGGCCATGCGATCCGATCAGGTCGACATCATCCGGAGACAGTTGAGCCGACCGAATGACTCCTAAGGCGGCATCGGCGAACCATTCGCCTAGGAGCGCATTCAGGTGGCAAATATCGGTCACCGTTCCGGAAACCGACGCCGAAAGAATCCGCTGCTGCAGCGAACGTGGATAAGGAAGCGAATGGAACGCCACCATCCCGACTCGAAGACCGGCTCTTTGGCGGGCGATGCTGACGAGCGCCGCATCAACTCCATCGGCCGACGTCCCCGACATCAATCCGACGACATTCATCTCCGGTATCCTTTCGCTCGTAATCCGGAATGCCTCAGCTCCGGGTGTGCTACGCTAATCGAACTTTGCCCTATGGTCAAGGAGTCGAATGGCCATGGCCTAACAGAATGTTGAAAAGTTCCGCCCGGGGCGTTCTCGCATCGCTCAAAGGCTCAACGTACGACCGGGCAAGAGCTGCGAGAGCAGCGCGGGTGGGTGAGAACGACGGCCTCTTTGAACGTCCTGACAGCGTTTCTGTATGGGTAATCTTCTCTCGCGTCAGGATCTCACAGACGTTTCAACAGCCCGCTATCGAGCAGCCCTGATGATGTCGTTGACACTGTACGATGCGGATGATACCGTCCCCGCCGATGTTTTCCCTCAACCACGCATGGAAGTGGCCGGTTTGCCCTCTTCTCGCCGCACTGGTCGGCTTCCTCCTCTCCGTGGAGGCCGTCGCGGAAGTTCGCGGTCCGATTCCTGTCGTGGTCACGATTCCCGTTCTTAAGGATTTGGCGGAGCAAGTCGGCGGCCCCCATGTGCGGGTCACGTCTTTGTTGAACGGTTACGAGAATGAACATACCTATTCCCCCAAGCCCACCGATCTGGTTGCCGTCCGGAAGGCCAGGCTGTTGTTGGAGATCGGCATGGGACTCGAAGTCTGGGTGTCGTCGTTGGTGAAGAACGCGGGAGGCCCATCGCTCCGCGTGATCACGACTTCTCGAGGAGTCGAGTTGATTCATGATCAGGCGGATGTGCATGACGGAGCGCATCATGAAGGGGAAGCAGCAGGGAACCCCCATGTTTGGCTGGATCCTGAGAATGTCGTCATCATGCTGCGTCACATCACCGATGCGCTCATCGAAGTGGACCCCGGCCATACAGCTGAATTTCGATCTCACCAAGCGGCATATCTTCAACGGCTGGAGCAGGTCCGGAAGGAACTGTCCCAGCGCATGCGGCAACTACCCGACCGGCGTTTCATCGCCCATCATTCGGCGTGGCCCTATTTGGCGAAACGTTTCAGCCTGGATATTGCCGGCACGATTCATCTCCAGGCCGGCATTGAACCCTCCGCCCATCACCTCCAGTCCCTCATCGAGAAGATGAGAAAAGAGAAGATCAAGGTGGTCGTGTCCGAGATTCAACTCAGCCAGCGACTCCCGGACCTTCTGGCGAAGGAAACCAACGCCCATGTCGTCGTCTTGACGACGATGCCGGGAGGAGTGGCAGGAACTGACACCTACCTCGACATGCTCCGCTATAATGTGCTCCAATTGGCCGGTGCGTTGGAAGCAGCCTCGTAGCCTTACTCGGATGACCCCCGGAAGGAGCCTCAAATTCCGTGTCAGATCTCCGCGAGCCGATCATCCGTTTTGACCACGCATCCTTCGGATTCCCCGGACTCATTGCCCTCCAGGACATTTCGTTGACCCTTTACGAGGGCGAGTTCATCGGAGTCATCGGACCGAACGGGTCCGGCAAGACGACGCTGTGTCGCGCCGTGTTGGGACTGCTCGCTCCCGTGGAGGGACACCTTCATATCTTCGACTGTGCCTGTGACGAGCTTCGCTGCCACCACCGCGCCAAGATCGGCTATCTTCCACAGAAAGGTGTCGTCGATCGAAATTTTCCGGTAACCGTCCTTGAAACCGTGATGATGGGCCGTTACGGAGCGCTGGGCTTGTTCAAACGACCGGGAAAGAAAGATCAGAACATCGCGCTGGAAGCCCTGGCCCAAGTTGGAATGGATTCGCACCGCGATCACGCGCTCGGCCATCTGTCCGGCGGTCAGCAGCAACGCGTCTTCATTGCCAGGGCTCTGGCACAGCAACCTAAGGTTCTCATATTGGATGAACCGACAACGGGTCTGGATATCACCACGCAACACAATGTCATTGAGTTAATCCAACACCTCCACGACGAGCTGAACTTGACGGTGCTTCTGATTACACACGATATCAATATGATTCGCTCACGGGTGGATCGATTGGTTCTCCTCAAAACCAAGCTCTACGCCGCCGGCCCTCCAGCCGACGTCCTCAAGCCAGAAATTCTCCACCAAGTGTACGGCAAAGACCTTGTTATTACAGAAAAAGATCTCGTCATCGTCGAAGACTACCATCACCACCACTAGGAATATCAGGCCATGTTCGATCTCCTCGCCTATGACTTCATGCAACGCTCCCTCCTGGCCGCGGCGATGGTGGGCGGGCTCTGTTCGGTTATTGGCGTGTTTGTGGTCCTGCGCGGATTGGCGTTTGTCGGAGCCGGAACGTCGCATGCCGCGTTTGCAGGCGTGGCTCTCGGCTACTTGATGGGGTGGCCCCCTTTGTTGCTGGCCATTCTGTTTGGCCTGGCTACGGTCTGGATTACCGGCTGGGTCGAAGAACGGGGCAGGATGAAGCTGGATGTCTCGGTCGGTATTCTCTACACCACGACGATGGCACTGGGCATTCTCTTCATCGGACTGATGAAGACCTATAATGCCGAGGTGTACGGGTACTTATTCGGCAGCGTCCTGTCTGTCACTCCAGAGGAATTACAGATTATCGGAGCGCTGAGTGTGCTAGTGTTGGGCCTGCTCCTGTTGTTTGCAAAAGAACTCTATTTCATCGCCTTCGACCAAGAGATGGCCGAAGCCTCGGGCATACCGGCCCGACAGATATTTTTTCTCCTCCTGACGCTTGTAGCCTTGACGGTGGTGGTCTCATTGAAGACCGTCGGCGCGATCTTGGTGTTTGCGATGATTCTGATTCCCGCTTCGACGGCCTATCAGCTCACCCATAGTCTCGCGGCACTGACTCTTTACTCGGCGTCAATCGGTGTCCTCACCTCAATAACAGGCGTCCTGATTTCCGCGGTGCTGGATGTCCCCTCAGGACCAGCCATCGTACTGCTCGCGACCTCCATTTTTTTTCTCGCAGTCCTCTTTTCGCCTAAGCGCCTGCGACGCACACAGCTCATCCATTCCCACTAAGTATCTTGCTCCAGCACTCCAATAAGGCTATGCTCTTTAGCGTGATGGGGTAGTCTAAGTGTCTTGGCCACCAGTAGGTCGGCCTGTGGTTGGTGGGATCCGCCTAGGGTAACCAGCCTAGAGCCGGACCGTCATTGCTTGGGCCATCGAAAGTAGAGACTCTTCAAGTTCTGAGACGATTCGTTCGTCCTGGAAACCAGAAGCGGCACGCGATCGCAGAAATCAGTGAGAGCCGTTGTACCCACCCATGGCACACATTGTACGAGAGGAGGAGATTCATGCATAGACAGTTGCCCTCAGCGGGATTGATCGGAGTATGGCTCACTGTACTCACCATATTAAGTCCCCTTCCCGCTCCAACTTTGGCGGAGGAGTTCGGTGGAACTGAACCGGGCCGATGGATAGTGGGGTTTCGGGCAGGATTTTCCCCGTTGACTCAACAGCTTTCGGACAACACCTCAACCTCCATCGGGCCGTTGGTCAATTTTCAAGGTCTGTATAGCCTCAACACTTGGCTGTTGGTCGGGATGATGCTCGAATGGGAGCGACACGGAGTCAGTATTGAACGACCTGACGTGGACCTGGGACATCAAGACACGGTCTCGGTTCTTCCAACGGTGGAACTGCGTCCCGTGAAACTTGGGCGGATCACTCCATACGTGAATATGAGTTTCGGCGTGAACGTGAACAGTTTTGGAGAAGATACGGCGATTCGCATCAGCCCCAGCAATACGTTTGCCTGGCGACTCGGCTGGGGAGGAGATTACAAGCTCAACGAACGGTTCGCTCTCAATGTGGAATGGGCTTACAAACGAAACGACGGCCATACCACCGGTACCGGCGGCCGGAATGATGATTGGAACGCGTCTTCGTTTGGGTTCCTCTTCGGTGGAAAAATGTTCTTCTAGTCCTGCACGACACTCACTGCGGCCAACCCTTCGCCTTCGAGTAGAGAAGGGTTGGCTCTCGTGGGTGACATACCTTATTCCAGTTTACTGTTCTTGCTTCGGCTCCAGACCATGCCTGTTTGTTCCTTTGAGCTGAAACCGAGTTTTTCATAGAAGCCCGGCCGCCTGGTACAGAGCCAGAAAAGCTCCACTCGATCGAGGCGCGGATGAGTGAGGATGCGGCGGACGATCTCCGTCCCCACCCCGTGACCTTGATAGCTCCTGTCGACGATCACATCCCAAATGGTCGCGCGATAGATGAAATCGGTGAGTACTCGTCCAAACCCCACGAGATGGTCGCCGTCCCATGCACAGAGCGTCACGTCGGTATGACGGAGCATTTCTTTGGCGTCCTCGAGCGATCGACCCTTGGCCCATGGGGCCTGTTGGTACAGGCGCAGAAGTTGGGACGCGTCAGGAGGCTCGTGATGAGTGTAGGTGACAGCGGGCTTGAGGGTGGGAGGCATCTTGTACTAGAGTATCCCCCGAATTGTCACAAAGTGTACGGGGAAACCGATGGCAACGCAAGTCCGAACCTGTCCAAAGTGCTCTCAACTCATGTGGCTGAAGACCGACGAGTATGAAGTACTCGACGAGGAGACCGTGCGGGCAAAGTGCCCTCACTGTGGAAACCTGGTCCGCTTCAAACTCGTCGCTGTAGGCCCGAACGCGTTGGGCCCCAAGATGGGCCACTGACCACCCCAAACAGTTTTGTGTTCTACGCTTGAGTGACGGGCCGGGCGCGGTCCGAAAAATTAAGTACTCACCACTCGTCATCAAAACCAGAACTTACAGGCCTCCACCCGCGCCATCCAATTCCGGCCGATTTCCAGGAAGAACCTTATGTAATGCGACTCGATACTCCGTGAGACGCTTTTCGTCTCTTCCGCCGACTTCAATATCTCGATCGCGTTGCATCCGTTCGAGATGATCCAAAACAGCGAGAAGCGGTTGAATGGTCCCGAGGAGGTTCCCGATTTCAAACGCTTCCAAGGACAAGACCAAGGATTCATTCAAGGCCTTGTACGGCGTTCCGGCACTCAGGCTTCTGACACGTGTGACGATGGTTTCATAGCTGTCCACCGCCTCGAAGGACGGTTTCACTCCAGAGGGCAGCGCGCCTAAGTGAACCACGACAGGCAGCTTGGCGGCATACGACTTGATGTGAGCGGTCAAACCACCGATCGCATCGAGCAGCTCCCCGGTCAGCATGTGTCCTCCATAATGTGCCTACCGGCGGGCGGTTCAGCTAAACTCTTTCTACCAGGGTTGATGAGCTGTTCAAGGCCTTGCATCACCTTCTCCATATCGCTCGGCACCAACCTGGTGAAGTCTTCCGCCTTGCCCGTCGCGGGATGCGTAAAGCCGAGGGTTCTGGCATGGAGCATTACGCGGGGAATTTCCAATTCGTTGATCGTACAAACCTTTCGCCCGCCGTACGTGTGATCTCCCAGAATGGGATGTCCCAAGGAAGCCAGGTGAACCCTGAGCTGATGAGTTCGGCCGGTCCGAGGGTAGAGCAACACATGGGCGGCCACTTTCCCGTACCGCCGATCCACCACGTACTCCGTCACGGATGCCTTGGGGCTGGTCGTTCTCGCTGAAAATTTCTTCCGGTCTTTGATATCCCGGCCAATAGCCAGTTCGATCAATCCCCGAGCTTTTTTGGGAACCCCCCAGACCAGGGCCTCATAGACGCGGGTGATGGTATGGAGCTTGAATTGTGCCGCAAGCGCACGATGTGTCGAGTCGGTTTTGGTAATCACCATGACGCCGGATGTTTCCTTGTCCAACCGGTGAACAAGACCGGGGCGTTCCTTCCCCCCGATGGTCGACATCGCTCCGCCTGACGTTTGAAAATGATGGAGCAGTGCGTTGACCAGCGTGCCGGTCCAGTTTCCCGGGGCGGGATGGACGACAATACCGGGCGGTTTATTCAGGACCAGGAGGAAATCGTCTTCGAACAGCACTTCCAAGGGAATCGCCTCACCCTGGATCAAAAGGGGTTCCGGCTTTGGCACATCCATGGTGATCCGATCACCGGGCTTGATCTTGTGGCTCGGTTTCACCACCTGCTCGTTGATACGGATGCGCCCCAACTCGATCAAACGCTGCAACGCCGACCGTGAGATATCCCGTTCTCGATTGGCAAGAAAGAGATCCAGCCGTTTTGGCTGCTCTCCGGACGTGATGATGAATTCTGTAATCATGTGCAGGACACGCTACTAAAGAGCCTTGGGCAAATGCAATCGGGATTGCGGGGGTTTGCTTCTTACCTAGCGAAGGACCATATTGTCCGAGTAGGTTTGTCCGTCTAGGTCTAAGAAGGACATCAAGATCAACGATATGCTAGGGAGCTGATCATCGAGATTCCCGGGGGGCAGTAACCAGAGAAGCACTTCAGCTTCTCTCTCAAGGAGCTGTTGAAGCCGGTGAGGTGTTTTGTTAGGGTGACTTCCCCGGAAAGTAACTGACATGGGCATACGATTTTCGCATTATGACCCAGAAGGGTTCTATGACGAGCTGTACGAGGAGAAGGGTCAACCGCGACCGGGAAGCACCCTCTTGCTCCGAAAGTTTGCGTCACTGCCGGAAGGAGAACTGAAAAAGCGCCAGGAAGCGGCGGAACGAGTCATTCTCAACATGGGGATGACGTTCGGCGTCTCCGGAAGCGACGACGGCCATGAACAGATCTTTCCCTTCGACATCGTACCGCGGATCGTCATGGCCTCGGATTGGGAACGCATCGAGTCCGGACTTCGACAGCGCATGCGTGCGCTGAACTTGTTTATCGACGATGTGTACCATGATCAAAAGATCCTCAAGAACGGGGTGATACCCAGCGAACTGATTTATTCCAGTACGGGCTTCTTGCAGCCCTGCGTTGGTCTCAACCCACCGCGTGGCATTTGGTGCCACATTGCGGGGATCGATCTGGTCCGAATTAGCGATGGCCAGTACTATGTCCTCGAAGACAACACCCGTTGCCCGTCCGGAGTGGCCTATGTGTTGGAGGCCAGACAGGTCATGAAGCGGACGTTTCCCGAGCTGTTCGAGGCCTATCGCGTGAGGCCGGTGGACGGGTATCCAAGCCAACTTTTGGAAACCCTTCGGTCCCTTTCGGACCTTCCTGATCCAACCATCGTCATTCTCACGCCGGGTATCTTCAATTCCGCCTATTACGAACATTCCCTGCTCGCCCAAAAAATGGGTGTGGAATTGGTCGAGGCCAACGATCTGGTGGTGGTAGATGGGTCAGTCCATATGCGAACCACCAAGGGGTCTCAGCGCGTGGATGTGATCTACCGGCGGATCAATGATGATTATTTGGACCCTTTGGCGTTTCGTCATGATTCTGTACTGGGAGTGCCCGGTCTCATGGAATCTTACAAGAGAGGCAGAGTGGCGCTCGCCAATGCTCCCGGCACCGGCGTATCGGACGACAAAGCTATTTATGCGTACGTCCCGAAGATCATCAATTACTACTTAGCAGAAGAACCGATTCTCCCGAACGTGCCCACCTATGTCTGTTCCAATAGACAGGATCGAACCTATGTCTTGGAGCATTTGGATCAACTGGTCGTGAAGGCCACCAACGAGGCCGGTGGATACGGCATGATGATCGGACCTCATGCCTCAAAGCAGGAGCGTGAAGGCTGTGCCCGTCGCATCGAGGCCGACCCACGCAATTATATCGCGCAACCGACCTTGGCACTCTCGCGGGTACCCACCTTGGTCGAGGATCATCTGGAAGGTCGTCATGTCGATTTACGTCCGTACGTGTTGTATGGCCGGGATGTGTACGTCTTACCGGGAGGCATGACGCGCGTGGCGTTGCGGAAAGGGTCTCTCGTGGTGAATTCCTCTCAAGGTGGCGGCAACAAGGACACGTGGGTCCTTTCATGAGGATCATCTTCATGAGAGACCGGGAGACCAGCACTGATCCGATAACTGGTGAACAGACAGGGCTGGCCCAACGATGCTGAGCCGAGTCGCCAGTTCCATCTATTGGTTGAACCGCTACATCGAACGGGCGGAAAATTATGCTCGGTTCATCGAGGTGAACTTGAACCTCACACTTGACCTTCCCAGAGGCACCATGGAGCAGTGGGAACCGCTGGTCGCCACCACGGGCGATCATGAGAGCTTTACAGACCGCTATGGGAAGGCAACGAAGGACGCTGTCATCCAATTTCTCTCAGTCGATGCCGCAAACTCTAACTCGATTCTGTCCTGCCTGACGGCAGCTCGGGAAAACGCTCGATCAGTCCGAGAAGTCATCTCCACCGACATGTGGGAGCAAGTCAACCGCTTTTATCTCATGGTGAGAACCGCTGCCTCGAAAGGCCTGTCCAGCCACAATCTTCATACGTTTTTGGCGGACGTGAAGGCAAACAGCCATCTCTTTCTGGGCATTACCGATGCCACCATGTCGCACGGAGAAGGCTGGCATTTTGCCAGACTCGGCCGTTTGCTGGAACGGGCGGATAAGACCTCCCGTATTCTCGACGTCAAATACTTCATGCTGCTCCCGACCGTCGCAGAAGTCGGCACACCGTTTGATATCATCCAGTGGTCCGCATTGTTGAAATCCGCCAGCGCCCTCGAAATGTATTACAAACGTTTCGGCCGCATCTCCCCGGACGATGTCACGGCGTTCCTGATTCTCGACTCCACCTTTCCGAGAGCCATCCGGTACTGTCTCATCAAAAGCGAAGATTCGATCCACGCCATCTCCGGGTCTGAACACGGATCTTATCAGAACCAAGCCGAGAAGCGATTGGGACGGTTACGCGCCGAGTTGGACTTCGGCGATCTTGAGGATTGCGTGGCCGGTGGGCTCCACGAGTTCTTAGACCGGTTTCAGGGGCAGCTTAATCGCGTGGGAGACGCCATTTTCGAAACCTTCTTTGCCCCTCGTCCTGTCCACAGTACGATCACCGGAGCGGAGGCACAATGACCTTTTGCCTGGGTATGAAAGTAGAAGACGGGCTCGTCGGTATTGCCGACACGCGGGTGACGACCGGCGTGGAATGCATCACGGCACGAAAGGTCTCGATCCATCAGCATGGACGGCACTCGATGTTTCTCATGACTTCGGGACTGCGTTCCGTGCGCGACAAGGCCGTCACCTATTTCGACGAAGCTATCGGGGAAAGCGATCAGACATTCGATAAGCTGTTTAAGGCCGTCAACGTATTCGCCGCGCAGATCCGGCGGGTCGCACAAGAGGACAAGGATGCGCTCGACAAAGCGGGATTGATCTTCGACCTCCACGCTCTGGTTGGAGGGCAGTTGGAAAACGACCGGGAACACAAACTCTATCTCATCTACCCCCAGGGAAACTGGGTGGAAGTCAGTGAAGGCACCCCCTACTGCATCATCGGCGAAACCGGCTATGGCAAACCGCTCCTCGATCGCGTGCTGCGGTACCACTCCAACATGGACCTTGCCCTGAAGGTGGGATTTCTGGCCTTCGATGCCACTCGCACCAGCTCGACCAGCGTCGAATATCCTCTCGATGTCGTGCTGTATCGACACGATACCTTTGATATCGTCGAACATCGTTTTCAGAAAGAGGACCTCGTCGAGATCTCGTCGTGGTGGCAGTCCCGGATCTATGAATCAGTGGAAAAACTGCCCTCGACGTGGGTTGATCATCTGCTTGAATCGCTGCCTCGCAATACCCGATCTTCATCTAGAGACGGCTCTGATCCATCTTCGTAAGTCGCGTGCCATAACAGGTCGAACGGGCCTGCTCTTTCACTCCGGGTCAAACTATATGCCGACGATTGGACAACGTGTAGGCCGGAGAGTATGCTTCTGTATCGTATGACTGTGCGGGCGTGTCATCTCCTGCGAACGAGGGAACGGAACCATGTCGGTGGTACCTTCCCACGATTGTTTGCTCCTTAAGCACACCGCCGATCAGCTTCGCCTACTCCTTAGAGGCTCGTACAGTTCCTGTAGATCCTTCCGATCCATTCGCGTTGTTCCCCGAATAGAAACTGTCCTGATCTTGGTCGGTCTACCGACCCAACGATTTCTCATCTTCACCTGCCGCACTATTCATCCGCCCGTGAGATGTGATCGGCCAGGCGATCCATCCGCGTGCATAACCGGGAGGTATGTATGACTTCCTCCAAGAACATATTGTTGGGCACCGCCTTGTTGGGAGCGGCAATAGGAGGTGCCACGCTCCTGTGGCCGGCTCGTACTTTGCCTCAGACGACATCGATCAACCTCCCGATGGACACGGTGGCCGATTACATCCACGCGGTGATCGAGGCGGATCGAGACGTGTATACCAGGCATGTCGTGGAACGCATGCAGGCGAAAGGAGTGGTAGTCGCATCCGAGAATTGGCAGGAGATGAATACCTTACCCCTTCCGGCCCAATTTCTGTTGGAATCAGGACGGTACAACAGCAAGAAAGGCCTCGGGATGGAGTACCGGCTGATCAGTTTGTGGCCGATCAACAAACGCAATATCGCGACGAACGCTTTAGAAAGCATCGGACTCGGCACGATCCTGACTCAACCCAACCGTCCCTACACGGGCGTCACGAGGGTGGGCGAGAAGCGGTATTACGAGGCGGTGTATGCTGACCTGGCCGTCACACAGGCTTGCATCGGCTGTCATAATGCGCATCCCGACAGCCCGAAACGAGACTTCAAGCTCAACGATGTCATGGGGGCGATCGTGATCAGTATTCAGCTAGGGTCCTAGCCGATCGACGGTGAATCTGAAAGGGCATCGGAAGTCCAGAACGCCGGTGATTGAGTCATGAGCGAAACGCCAACCGAGAGTACGTGGCTTCTGCTCTGCCGGTCAGGGGCGAGAACGCACGAGATTACCCTTCCGCCATGGAGTTGTGAAGTCCGCTGCTAAGGGAATGTCGTGCGGGAGTCGAACTGGTTCAGGCGTGACTGGTTTTTCTCGCCCGTTCGGCGATTTTCTTGCGGAGACGAGCCTTTTCCAGGCTGATCTGAGCTTCTTTGACTTCGGACGGTAAGCCGCCCGCTTGAAGGCGCCGTTCCGCTTCGGCCACCTTGGCGGTCGCCCGCTCCACATCGATGTCTTCCGCTTTCTCGGCGATTTCCGCCATGACGGTGACTTTGGTCGGAGTGACTTCGGCGAAGCCCCACAGAACGGCCATCGAATAGGTTTGCCCTTCGACACGATAACGAAGTTCGCCGATGCGAAGGGTCGAGAGGAAGTGGCAGTGCCCGGGAAGGACGCCGAATTCGCCTTCAGACCCAGGGGCGATCACTTCATCCACCTGCTGACTCAGCAGCTGTTTTTCCGGCGTTACGACTTCTAGTAATATCTTTCCAGGCATGCCTTCCTCGTGAGGCGTCAAGCGTGAGGCGTCAGGCGATGGAGCGCGGCAGTTATCGCCTCGCCCCTTACCCCTCACGCCTTACGGTTCCTATACTTTCACTCCCATCTTCTCTGCTTTGGCTACCGCTTCTTCGATGGGGCCGACCATATAAAAGGCCTGCTCAGGCAGATGGTCGTACTTCCCGTCAAGAATCTCCTTGAAGCTACGAACCGTGTCTTTGAGCTTGACGTATTTGCCGGGCGCACCGGTGAACGCTTCAGCGACGTGGAAGGGTTGCGACAGAAAACGTTGGATCTTCCGTGCCCGGGCCACGACCATCTTGTCGTCTTCCGACAACTCGTCCATGCCGAGAATCGCGATAATATCTTGGAGGTCCTTGTAACGCTGAAGGACGGACTGCACGCCGCGCGCCACCTTGTAATGTTCCTCTCCGATGATCTGGGGATCGAGAATCCGTGAAGTCGAGTCCAGGGGGTCGACCGCCGGATAAATGCCCAGCTCGGCCAGTGATCGGGACAATACGGTGGTTGCATCCAAATGCGCAAAGGCTGTCGCCGGGGCCGGATCGGTCAAGTCGTCTGCCGGCACGTAGATGGCCTGTACGGAAGTGATCGAACCTCGTTTGGTCGATGTAATGCGCTCTTGTAACGCGCCCATCTCCGTCGAAAGGTTGGGCTGATAGCCGACGGCGGAAGGCATGCGGCCCAACAGCGCCGACACTTCCGAACCAGCCTGGGTGAACCGAAAAATATTGTCCACGAAAAGCAAGACGTCCTGATTCTCTTCGTCGCGGAAATACTCCGCGACCGTGAGACCGGTCAATCCCACGCGAAGCCGTGCGCCGGGCGGCTCATTCATCTGGCCATAGACCAGCGCGGCTTTGGATTTGGTAAAATCGTCCGGATCGATGACCTTCGACTCCTGCATTTCGTGCCAAAGATCGTTGCCTTCACGGGTCCGCTCTCCGACGCCGGCGAAGACCGAGAATCCGCCGTGGTGCAAGGCGATGTTGTTGATCAGTTCCATGATGATGACGGTTTTGCCCACACCGGCTCCGCCGAATAGCCCGACCTTGCCGCCCTTGCTGTAAGGTTCGAGCAGGTCCACGACCTTAATGCCGGTCTCCAGCACCTCGGTCTTGGTCTCTTGATCTTCCAGCTTGGGAGCAGCCCGGTGGATCGGATAGGTCTTCTTGGTCTTGAGAGGCCCTTTTTCATCGACCGGTTCACCGAGCACGTTGATCAGACGACCGAGTGTCTCGCGTCCCACCGGCACGGAAATCGGGGCTCCGGTATCCTGCACATCCATTCCGCGCGTCAATCCATCGGTCGAAGACATGGCGACTCCCCGCACGCGGTTTTCACCGAGATGCTGGGCGACTTCGAGCGTGATATTGACAGCGGGCTTGCCCGCGGACTTATTTTCATCCTGCGTCACCTTGATCGCATTATAGATGTTCGGCAACTGGCCAGGAGGGAATTCCACGTCTACGACCGGTCCGATGACTTGAATGACTTTTCCTGTACTCATATCGCTCCTCTTCCCTCGTTATTCGCTGAACGTTCTTCGTTAATCGTATTTCTGTCGACCTTCGGCCCTCACTTTTCGTTGACGGTTAACGATTCACGTTCCACGGCTCATTTGAGTGCTTCGGCGCCGCCGACGATATCCATGAGTTCTTTCGTAATCGCCGCCTGCCTGGTTTTGTTGTAGTAGAGCGTGACTTTCTTGATGAGTTGGCCGGCGTTGCGCGTCGCTCCATCCATGGCGGCCATACGGGCGCCATGTTCGGCCGCCGCCGACTCGAGCAAGATCCGATAGGCCTGCACTTGGAAATGTTTCGGCACCAGGGCGTTCAGCAGTTCCGCTTCCTCCGGCTCGTACAAGTAGCTGCCGCTGGCCGAGCCTTCCATTTGCGCCGCACCGAACTCGACCTGAGCATCGACGGGGAAGAGTTTTTCGACGATCACGCGTTGCTGAATGGCCGATTTGAATTCGTTGTAGACGACGTACAGCTCGTCGAACGTGCCCTTAACGAAGTTATCGGTGAGGTCGCCGCCGATGTCAATCGCATGTTCGAAACTCAATTTATCGAAGATACCGGTCCACTCCTGACGGATCGGCCAGCTGCGACGCCGAAAATAGTCGCGGCCTTTGCGGCCGATGAGGCTCAGGTTCACCTGCAAGCCTCTCGCTTCGCACTGCCGGACGAATTCGGAGCTCTTGCGGACGATGTTGCCGTTGAACCCTCCGCACAACCCACGGTCGCTCGTGACGACGAGCACTTCGATCTTCTTTCCCTCGCGCTTCTGAAGAAGCGGATGGGACGAGCGATTCACCCGTTGGCTCAGATTACTCAACACGCCGCGCATCTTATGGGCATAGGGACGCGCCGAAAGAATGCGGTCCTGCGAGCGTTTGAGCTTCGCGGCCGCCACCATCTTCATGGCCTTGGTGATCTTCTGCGTATTCTTAAACGCCGCGATCTTGCGGCGCAACGATTGAAGGCTAGGCATGTTCCTCTCAGCTCTCAGCGGGCGAGCGTTCGGGCTTCAGCTCGATAGCTGACGGCCGAATGCTGACGATTACTTCCCGCCGTATCCCATTTTCTGCTTGAAGGTCGTGATTATTTCCTTCAAGCGACCGCCGACCTTGTCGTCGATCTTGCCGATCGTGGTGACTTCTTTCTTCAGCTCCGCATGGTTCTGCTGGATGTAGTGCAGCAGATCGCCCTCGAACTGCTGGACCTTGTCCACCGGCACATCGTCGAGGAATCCGTTGACGCCCGCATAGATCGAAAGGACCTGATCGGCCACCGGCATCGGCTTATACTGACCCTGCTTGAGCAATTCCACCATGCGCACACCCCGCGCAAGCTGCATCTGGGTGGCCTTATCCAGCTCGCTCCCGAATTGAGAGAACGCGGCCATCTCGCGATATTGCGCGAGGTCCAATCGAAGCGTACCGGCCACCTGCTTCATGGTCTTGATCTGCGCGGATCCTCCGACCCGGGAGACCGACAGACCGACGTTGATCGCCGGGCGGATACCGGAGTAGAAGAGATCGCTCCCCAGATAGATCTGACCGTCCGTGATCGAAATGACGTTCGTCGGAATGTACGCCGACACGTCGCCGGCCTGCGTTTCGATGATGGGAAGTGCCGTAAGACTGCCCCCGCCTAATTTGTCGCTCAGTTTTGCTGCGCGTTCGAGCAACCGGGAGTGCAGATAAAACACATCGCCCGGATAGGCCTCGCGTCCCGGCGGCCGGCGGAGCAACAGCGAAAGCTGGCGGTAGGCCACCGCGTGCTTCGACAAGTCGTCATACACGATCAGCGCATGTTTGCCGTTGTCACGGAAATACTCGCCGATCGCGGCGCCCGCGAAGGGAGCCAGAAATTGCATCGGCGCCGGATCGCTGGCGCTGGCGGAGACCACCATGCTGTACTCCATGGCATGGTTTTCTTCGAGCGTTTTCACGACGCGGGCGACGGTCGAGCGCTTTTGGCCGACGGCGACGTAGATGCAGAAGACGTTCAATCCTTTTTGATTGATGATCGTATCGACCGCGATCGCGGTCTTCCCCGTCTGGCGGTCGCCGATGATCAATTCGCGCTGGCCGCGCCCGATCGGGATCATGGCGTCGATGGCCTTGATGCCGGTCTGCAGCGGTTCGCGAACGGACTGACGGGTATTGACCCCGGGCGCGACGACTTCGATACGGGAAGAGTGCTGCGATTTGATCGGCCCCTTCCCGTCGATGGGCTGGCCGATGGCGTTCACGACACGGCCGACGAGGGCTTCACCGACCGGGATTTCCGCGATGCGGCCCGTCCGCTTGACGGGGTCGCCTTCTTTGATACCGACATCGTCGCCCATGAGCACGGCGCCGACATTGTCTTCTTCGAGGTTCAGGGCGATGCCGTAGAGCCCGCCGGGAAATTCGAGCATCTCGCCCGCCATGGCCCCATCGAGGCCATAGACTTTGGCGATCCCGTCGCCGACTTGAATGACGGACCCCGTTTCCTTGACATCGACCTGTTTGTCGAAGCCTTTGATTTTCTCCTTAATGATCGCACTGATCTCTTCTGCCCTGATCTGCATGGCTACTCCTTATTCTCGCGTCAACAAGACCTGCAAGTCGCGTAAGCGGCCTCGGACGGTGCCGTCCACCACAGTGCTGCCGATGTGAATCTGCAGGCCGGCCAGATGACCGGCATCGGTCTGAAACGTCACATCGACTTCACGCTTGAGCGTCTCGCGCAGGCGAGTCTTGATTCGTTCCTGTTCGGCTGGAGGGAGAACCGTCGCGGATGAAACGGTGACCGGTTGAGTTCCCTTGGATTGATCCACCAATCGACCGAATGCTTCGGCAATCTCAGGAAGAAAACCTACCCGGTTCTTCTTCACCAACTGGCCCAAAAATGCTTTACCGGCTGGAGGGCACCCGAGTTGGTCGCCGAGTGCGGCCAGGACGGCGATCTTCTCCTCCACTCCGAACGCGGGCGAGGCCACCACATGGCGGAGTTGAGCCGATTCTTTCATGGCCCGACCGATGCCCGTGAGCGTCCCTCGTGTGGCTTCGATGGTCGATTGATCGAGGAGCTCGAAAAGAGCTTGAGCGTAACGTCGCGCAACTGTTGTCTTAATCACCGTTCCAGATCCACATGCGTTGTTTGGACGAACGTAACGGGTTCGTGCGAGGCACGAAGCAGAGCTGCGAAAAGTAGCATCGGGACCCATTAACTGTCAATACGGTGAGATCGTGGTCCACCATGATGACCGGCACACTGCCCGATGAGAGATACGGTGTATACTGGATGGCAAGCAGCCAGCGGAGATGCGAATTTCTAGCAGCCTCCGGCGTGTGGATGGGGATGCCAGCGGGCCGAGGTGTTCCGTGCGAAAACTCGTACTTGCGTCCATGATAGGACTCGGTCTGTTTTTGAACTTCATCCCTTCACCGGTGTTCGCATACCGGGAATACTTCTCGCCGGAACAAAGAGCTCAACTGGAAAAAATTCAAACTGTCTTGGTCGACATCATCACCATTACCGACAAAGGCGCAGTGGACGTTCGTCCCTTGACCGACGTCGTCATTCAACGCCTGAACGACATCGGCTACACCGCCGTTCGGGACCCTGCGGGACTTCACGATGTCGTGCTTCGCTTGAAATGCGAGCAGCGCAAGACGTGGGAGGGTACGGCCGCCACCGGCGGCGATGCAGACCTGCCGGATGGGCCGTCACGTCTTTGGAAGGGACCGGCCTGCCAGCTCACCTATCTGCTCGGCGGGGTGAAAATCAAATGGCAGAAGGAAATTCGGACGGAGTTCGAAGATGCCGTAGCCGCCGCGCGGGAGGCCCAGGCGCCTGATCCCGGCGTCTATGCAATGGCCAAGTTGCAGGAAGCGCTCAAAGCGTACGAGTTTCCACTGCTCCTCGCAGCCGAATGGGGCCATGCGGACCGTCTTCTCAAATTATTGGATGCGCCGGAGACGAGCCAGGCTCGGAAGATCAAGATCATGTCATTGCTGGGCGAAATGCAGGCCGACGAGGCGCTGCCGAAATTGAAGGAAGTACTTCAAGATAGAGATCTGGCCAGACAGGCGATCATCTCCATGGGCAATCTCGGGAGAGACGGCATTCCGTTGCTCGTCGATCTGTTGAATACCTCACCTCAGCTGGACATTCAGGCCGCCGCGGCCAAAGGGCTGGGACAGATCGGAGGCATCAACGGTGATGCATCCGTGGTCCTCCCTCTGTTGGCCAAGCTCCAAGACCCTAAGGCCGATTGGACCGTCCTGACGGAAATCGCCTGGGCACTCGGCAAGGTTCCCGACAAACGATCGATCCAACCGCTCTATGACCTCGACAAGAAACTGCAGGCCATCCGCGATCCCGATAACGTGACCCTCAAGAAGCTCAAGGAAGCGGTGTTCTGGGCGATCAAGCAATGCGATACGTGGGATCAATATAGCTAGGACGGCGGGATCAAGATTGAGCGTTGCGGGAAACTATTGAGACGGAATAATAAATAAATGGAGAATCGGCATTTGCGGGTGTGTTGCTGTCGGATCGTGAGACGGTCCACAACGCTTTTTTGACAGGAGCTTCAAATCATGACAATCAAGTATTTTCAGGACACGGATACGCTCCATATTGAGTTCAAAGCAGCAGCCGTGGCCGAGACTAGGGACCTCGATGAGAATACGCAACTCGATATCGATCAGGATGGACATATCTGTGCCCTGACGATCGAGCATGCCCGAGATCGAGCGGATATTCCTCACTTTTCGTTTGAGCACATTGCTGTTTAACAGCGGTCAGGACCAAATCCCCCTTCATATCATCCACATGTTGAAACCCCTGTCGCGGGCAGGTCTGAAAGAACTCAACATCGTAGCATCTGCCACTATAACGAGGCAGAGCACGACTACACGGGCTTGATAAGCCACAGGGCCGCGATCGATCGGCAACCTTGACCGATGTGCTGATTCGAGTCCTGGCCGCAACCGATCATCGGGCAGAAGTCCGGGTCAAAAAGGTAGCAGCCTAATCCGATAATCTGCCGATAGAAGGACGCGACTTCCACGCCTCGTAACCATGCTAGGTCCGAGCCAAGGTTCGTAACAACACCCTCCCCTCCACTCCTGATAGTGAGAAAAGAGAAAATTAACCGCATAACCCCTCTACGCCATTGCTTTCTTACCCGGCACAGGGGTAGGTGTTGGTGCGAACCATCAGGCAGACAAAATAGATCCTCAAACCGTTTTCTTATCTGAGTGAGATTGAAAGAGGTATCTAGGGGCCGTGAACCTTAACGACTACGAGACGAAGTACTTTCCGATCTACAAAGCCTTCGCTGAGACGGTCCGCTTCATCTTGAAGAAGGCCATCCTAGCCGCTGACAATCTGCCTCGCCCTCAGTCAATCCAGTGTCGTGCTAAAGAAATTGAGAGCCTACGACGTCGTTTGACCGAGGAAGGTAAACTGGAGACTCAGACTCTGGAGCGTGGTCGGCGTGATCTCGCCGGCACCCGGCTCATCTTCTACACTAATGGCGATGTTGACCGCTTCCTGGCATCACCAGTGATCCGAGACAATTTCGAGATCGAAGAGGATTCGACTAAGATCCACCATCCCACTCAGGAGAACCAAGGCGCCAGATACCGCGCAGTTCACTACACGATTCGGCTTCGTGAGGAGCGCCTGAGCCTTCCAGAATATGCGAGGTTTGCTGGCCTGCGGTGCGAAATTCAGGTTCAGACCATTCTCGAGCATGCTTGGGCCGAGACCTCCCACGACATTCTCTACAAAAACAATTTGGGAGATGGCTATGGTGGGAAAGCCATGAAAGGTATCGAGCGTCGATTTGCTCAAATCATGGACAAGTACCTGATCCCAGCTGGGTATGAGTTTCAGAAAGTCCAAAAGGATCATGACCGGCTCCTCAGAGGCAAGGAACTCTTCGACAAAGACATTGCCAAACTGCTGAATAATGCGCAGAACAACAACGAGCGTTACGAGATTCTGTCTGGACTAAGAGACTACGCCCTTCCCATTTGCGACGACCGACAAGCTGCCTACGAGGGACTGAAAGGCCCCTTGCTAAGGGTAGTCAGAGCCGCACGCTCCACGGAGCCCGTTCCCATAGAAACGACCCGTGGAAATATGGATGGTTTCCTCGCCGATGCAGTTGTATCGCTTGTATTCGAGATCATTGAAAGCCTGCGCTATGCCCACCCAGTTGGAACGCTCCAACTGCTAATTGACCTCTATAGCGACGAGCCAGACGAAGATATTCGGCAGCAGATTGTGAACGTCGTGAAGAAGCTGTCTGAATACAACATCGACGCCTACAATCAGGTAGGGCCGATGCTCCAAATGGCATTAGTGGATTACCTTGGTAAGATGGATGAGGCCGAACTGGACCACGTTCGGCCTATCGCACTCGCCGTCTGGACCGAAGCCATTCAGTCAGACATCACTGGGACTAAGTGGAGGGCCGATTCCGTTACCTTGAGTACGGGGGCCCTCCCCGTATCCGATCAACTCAGGGAGGTTCGTGACAAGGCGCTTAAAGCCATTTTCGCAGCCTATGATAGATCGACCGGCGATGTACAAAAGCGCGCGGTTCTTTCCGCCCTTGATGCGGCAACAAGAACTCCCAATCAGGGGCAGTATTCTAACCAACTCCTCGCTATTACGATCAAGGATGCTACACGCATTGTCGAATTCTTAACTGAACGAGTTAAGAGTACGAGCTACGAGATACTGCAACACCTGGAGCACCGGTTCTTGTACGACTATCGCAGGGCGAAGGAGCTTACAGAAGACACGGACAACCGGTTTAGTTGTCAGACCGATGCCAAGGTGCTCATGGCCGCCATCTTAAAGTTTCGAGACATAATCAACACTGATGATCGGTTTGTCCGATATAAGGTTCTAGTAGGGTTTGAATCTGTTTATCCAAATCACTGGACCGACGAGGAGTTCGAAATACAACGAGTCGACGAATATCGACGTAGTGAGGCTGACCGCTACATTGATGAGATCATTCCGGAAAATGAGAATGATTGGTTCGACCTAATGGAGCGTTGCGCCAAGACTAAGTCGAACGATCTGGCTACGTTTCCAGTTTTCGGAAATTTTATCAGCAAGTTGGCTGAGAGTAAGCCAGAAGTCGCGGACCGGATTTTCACAAAGGCCTCTGACGACTTACGCAACTTTCTCCCAGGCTTCCTCAATGGACTTGCTAAGAGCAGCCGAGTCGATATCTATGAGCGGATCTTGGACGGCGAACTTGAATCGGCGAGGAGTCTCACGAGCATATCATGGCACCTTCGCAAGGCAGTTGTTACGAAGCCAGACTTTGCCACTCGCCTGTTGAAACGCGCAATTGCGACAGGCGACCAAGGGGCTGTCACCGACTGCCTACTCCTCGCTTTGGAGTATTACGGAACCGAGAAAATTACAGACGTAGACACATTTGTGCGAGACACTCTGACCTTCTTGAACGATCGAAAGGATTCTCGGTGGGTCTCACAAGCGTGGTTTATGCAGAAGGTCACAAAGTTTTTTGAGGAATTGAGCCCGGAGAGGACGACTCAACTCCTGAAAAATCTTGGCTACCTTTGCAAGATAGGGCACCAAGCCGAGCGTGTCTTGGCCAGACTTGCCGAGCGTCAGTCAGAGGCGGTTTGGGACTATTTCGGGACTCGGCTATCTCAGGAGACCGCTGATGCTGAATACGAAGATCGTTTCGAGGCGGTACCATTTCAGTTCCATGGTCTTGAAAAAGACCTCTCCAAGAACCCGTCGCTCGCAATCAACAAAGGACTATCGTGGTTCGCTCACGACCGACAGATTTTCCAGTTTCGAGGGGGTCGCCTGCTTAGCATTGTGTTTCCCAACTGCACTACGGAGTTTGCTACCGCACTTGCCAACTTGGTAAAAGCCGGCGGTGATATGGAGGCAGATTTTGCACTGGCAATACTCCAGAACTATGACGGTGTCACTTCCGCCCACGTTGTGTTGAAGGAAATTGTGTCGCGGTTTCCAGATGACCAGCACAAATTGAACGAGGTCCGAGTCAGTATCGACAACACTGGTGTAGTCAGGGGAGAATTTGGCTTTGCAGAGGCATTACAGGCCAGGAAGGCAGCTTTGATCGAATGGCTGACAGACGAAAGACCTGCGGTCAAAGCATTCGCTGAAAAGCATATTGCAGAGCTCGACCTCATGATCGCATCCGAACGGCGTCGGGCCGAATCTAGAAGGGAAATGCGGAATAGGGACTATGAAGAAGACGACACCGACTCTGACAACAGTATTGGTAGTAAAGGCACTCAGTAGCCTGATCGGCACCAGTGAGATTGGAGAGCAGAATAGGGCCATCCTGAATGTAGCAAAATGCTACGGAACCTGAAACCGCATCGCTTCACAGGCACAGCCCATGACTGACAAATGCCATCTCCAACGCTTCCTCGACGCCCAAGCGCCCGTCTACGACACCGTCCTCGCTGAGCTCCGAGCTGGGAGAAAGTCTAGCCACTGGATCTGGTTTATCTTTCCGCAGATCGCTGGTCTCGGTCACAGCGCAATGGCACAGCAGTTCGCCATCACGTCGCTCGATGAGGCCAAGGCCTACCTCCAGCACCCTGTCTTAGGTCAAAGGCTCCGAGAATGTACGCAGCTTGTTATGAATGTAGAGGGGCGCAGCGCTGAGGAGATCTTCTCCTACCCGGACAATCTGAAATTCCGATCCTGCATGACCTTGTTCATGACCGCCACCACCGACAACGCCCTCTTCAACGCCGCCCTGCTCGAATACTTCGACGGCAAGCCCGACCAACTGACGATGAACGTCTTGGCCCGGCACAACATGCCACGGTGCTAGCACCTCTTTCGCTCTGACCCACCCCACTCATCACCTTCAACCCCGCTTCTCGCGATCGCCGTGATCAGGAGCGCGCTAGGAGGCTTTGGCGGGTTTGTGATGCAACTCGGCCTGGACACGTTCGAGCACGAAGAGCTTGAGCAGTGTTTGATACGGGACGTCGCGTTTGTTCGCGATCGTCTTGAGTTGATCCAAGAGCGATTTCGGCAGACGAAGCGAGATCGTCTCGGTGGACGGCTTCAACCGGGGAAATACCATCCGACGACTCTTGGAGTAGTCGACATACTCCGTTGAGTCGTGTGACGCCCAAAACTCAGCTTCCTGTTTCTCACTCTTGAACGTCGGTCTTTTTTTGAGTTTGGTCACGATACGTCCTCCGCTCCTTGGAACTCATATCTCTGGCTGAAATAATGCGGATGCGCCGTCGGCGGATGGTGAAGACGATAAACAAGCGGCGTCCGGCATCAGTCTGTCCCAGCACGTAATATCGAGGCTCCACCGTAGAATGGGCGAGGTCATCGGCGACCACCAGCGGCAGATTGAAGAAAACCTGCTCGCATTCCCACGGAGTAACCCGGTGCTTCTCCCAATTCTTGGCAAGATTTGCCTCGTCCCAATTAAACCCTTCCACACCCGGCAGTCGCGTCATCTCATGCCTTATGTTGTATATGACAACCATATACGCGATGACGCTGAGCTGTCAATCACACACTGGCAAGTCGTCCAGAAAGGAGTGACGGCCTGGCCGAGTAGGAGTGTCCGGCCTTTGCAATCCAACAGTGCACCGACAACACCCTCTTCAAAGACGCCCTGCTCGAATACTTCGACGGCAAGCCCGACTAAATGACCCTCGACATTCTGGCGCAGCAATTGTCTTAGAGCAGATACAGGTGGAGGCACCATTCGGGGCAGGTGAGCATTCGCTTGCTCTGCGCACAACATTCTTACCACACAACCATGAGTGTGCCGTTCCTATCGTGCACGTTCTGAGTGAAAAGGGATCTGGCTACTCCCTCTTCCCTCCGGATAGCTACTTGATTTTACGCCTAGTGAGGCATACCCTATGCCCTAGTCGAACGACTTAACGGACATCTATGGCGAAAGTTACTCAATTCAAAATCGAGTTAGACCAAGAAGAAGATGGTCGCTGGATCGGCGAGGTGCCGTCACTGCCTGGCGTGATGGCCTATGGACAGACGAAGGGCGCTGCGCTTGCGGCTGTCCAAGCCTTGGCTCTTCGTGCAATGGCCGATCGTCTTGAACATGACGAGGCGGTACCTGAGGAACTGCTGACCCTCTCGTTTATTGCGGCATGAGCCGTTGGCCGTCGACCCAAGCTTCTCGCGTTCTCTCCGGACTTCTCCGCATCGGCTGGCAGATTAAACGAACTGCCGGTTCTCATAAAATTCTACAACGGACTGGGTGGCCCGATGTCGTCTTCGCGTTTCATGATCGTGATGAGATCGGTCCGCGTATGTTGGCCCGCCTATCCAAGGTAACAGGTCTTAAACCAGAAGACCTGTAAAACAGAGGACAGTTCTCGACACCATCATTCTCATCATCAGAGTTATCCGCCATATGGGACTTCGGCAAAGCTATTGCTCACCCGTGAGCAGCGCATTTCAGTCTCGTAGCCAGCCTCCCTCCTACTGATTGACAATCCCCCATCAGGGACTTATCGTCCTCCACGCTGGGCACTGTCCGGCTCGGAGATCCCACAATGGACAATCCCCCTTCCGCTCCTTCTCCCGGCTCTCATGATTTATTGGAGCGCATCACACTCCAGATGGCCTCAAGTCTGGATCTGCAGCAGGTCCTGACCACCATCACGCAAGGCTTAGTGGACGAGCTCGACGGCGCCTTCGCCCGCATCTGGCTGCTAGGTCCGGGCGATCTCTGCGCTGCTTGTTACAAAGCGGCCGACTGCACGAATCGGGCTCGTTGCCTGCACCTCAAGGCGAGCGCGGGACTCTATTCAAATCTTGATGGGGAATACCGCCGCATTCCGCTGGGGGCGCTCAAGATCGGGAAGATCGCTCAAGGCTTCGGAGCCATGCACACGAACGACATACTCGGTGACGACCGGCTGCCGAACAAACAATGGATGA